>JACCSI010000118.1 GCA_013813075.1 Acidobacteriota bacterium
CGCCGATGCCATGCGGGAGTTGATCGCGCGTCAGCCGCCTGCCGCAGGGCCGGGATAACGCTGCGATCGGACACCCGGCCCGAGACGATCTTCAGCACGCTGGCAATCGCCTCCGTCGCGCCTTCGATCAGCCTCAGTGACAAGGCCGTACCACCGAGGACGCGGGTCACGAAAACCGGCAAGAAGGGATAAATCGCTTCAATGGCGGCGTCGGTGAAGAGGCTCGTCCATCCGAGCAACTTCACCGACCGCGGGAGCGGCGCGCCACTTACTTTGCGGAGGTGGGAGCGGCAACTGACGCGAGCAACTCACTGGCCAGCGTCTCCGCGTGGTACACCTTGCGGAGCGCCTCGATGATGCCGCGTACATCGACCGCCACTGCACGATTGACGGTCTCGTCGTAGATGAAATATCCCGGCAGCGACTGAATGTTGCCGTCAAAGACCAACCCGACCAGTTCGCCGCGTGCGTTGATCACCGGCGACCCGCTATTGCCCCCGACGATGTCATTGGTGGTGACGAAGTTGTACGGCGTGTTGACGTTGACCGTCGCGCGCGCCTTGGCCCAGGTGTCGGGCAGCTGGTACGGCGGCTTCATCCCATGTTGACCGGCGCGGGCATACAGACCGCGAATCTGCGTGTAGGGCGCGACCCGCCGGCCATTCTCGTCATAGCCTTTGACCGCCCCCACCGACAAGCGCAACGTGAAAGTCGCGTCCGGGTAGAGCGCATCGCCTTGTGTGGCAAACCCGGCTTGGGCGATCTTGGCGTAGGCGTCGCGTTCAACGGCGAGCACTTCGTTGTCGTAGTTGGTCCGCAGCTCGCGCGCGCGCGTCTCGATGAGGCGCGCGATCACGATGAACGGATCGGTCGAGGCCTTGATCGCGGCCGCCCCTCCCGCGAACAACTGTTTACGGACGGCGATGTCGCCTAGCGTGGTCCCGGCGACCAGTTCCGCAGCACGCGCGTCGGGTGCTTTTCCGTCGAGCACCTGGCGCACCAGCGCATGATCGGCACCGAGCTTGTCGCGCATGATGGCGAGCGACTCGGCCAGCCGCGCCTGTTCGAGCCCGGCATAAATCGGCGTCGACGAGCCGACTTGCCGTTCGATGGCGGCGCGCCGCGCATCAGTGTACTCAGGGAGCCGTTCACCATTCGGCCGCTGACTCTCTTCAGCCCAGCGCACCAGCGTGCGCGCGTGCGAGAAGTAATCGGCGTAGAGGCCGAGGCCGCCTTCGAACATCACCCGCTCCACGTTGTACGGATGCAAGTCGCGACGAGCCTTCGAGACGGCGTCCCACGCGTCGCCGAACCGCGTTTGGTAACTGGCGTTGGCCTTCACCGACGCACGCAGTGAGGCTTCGGCGGCGACCTTCTTGCCGAGCGTGGCCTGGTCATTGAGGCCTTGCAGCTGCCCTTTCCACGACTTCAGCGAGTTCTCCAGCGAGAAGAACATGTCCTTGGCTTGCCGCTCCGGCTCGGCGCCTTGTTTGGCGTAGCGGTCGAGGGCATTACGCATCCGCGTATAGACCTCGATGTTGAACGGCAGCGACATGTCGCGCAGGAACTCGAGGTGTGCGACGGTGTTGAGCCGCTGCGTCGTTCCGGGATGCCCCGACGTGAACACCGCCTCTCCTTCTTTCGTCCCGGTGGTTGAGAACGGCAAATAATGCTTCACCTGAAGCGGTTTGCCGTTTTCATAGACCCGGAACACGGTCATGTCGAGGGCGTAGCGTGGAAAAGTGAAGTTGTCCGGGTCGCCGCCAAAAAACGCCGCGTCGAACTCCGGCGCAAAGACCAGGCGCACGTCGGTGAATTTCTTGTATTGATACAGATGGTACTGCGCGCCCTGGTAGAGCGTAACCATCTCGCTCTGCAGGCCGGTCTTCGCCTCCGAGTCTTTTTCGATCGCGGCAATCGCGCTGCGTCGCGCGGCCAAGGTCTCTGCGGAGGTCATGCCTGGCTTGATCGCAGCGTTCACCTGCGCCGTCACGTCCTCGATGGTTTGCAGCGTCACCAGTTCGAGATCCTTGGCGACGATTTCCTGACTGCGCTCTTTCGCGAGGAACCCGGTTTTCACGTAATCGCGGTCCGGCGTGCTGAGCTTGGAAATGAGATCCATCGCGACGTGGTGATTGGTCAGCACCAGGCCGTCGGCCGAGACAAACGAACC
>JACCSI010000132.1 GCA_013813075.1 Acidobacteriota bacterium
TCATGACCAAGAGCGCCAACACCCCCCACGACGGTGGGAGCTCCCGACGGGCCTCGCCCGGCCGGCCAAGAATGCGGCGCACGCGCGCGACCAGTGAACCGTCGGTGGCGGCAAGAGCAAACGCGCGCTGCTCGATCGACGTCAATTCGGCCAGGGCCGAGACGTAGACCAGACGGTCACCGCACGCGGCCACCGCGAGATCATCGCAGCAGTGCTCGCGTTCGGCGCGCACTTCAGACGACACCCACCACACCGCGGGGTGGTAAAACAGGAGCGTTTCAACGGCCGACTGCAAAAGATTGAACAGGTAATCGTGACGGCGCACGTGCGCGAGCTCGTGGGCGATCACCGCTTCCAGTTGAAGGGGTGTTAAACCCGCCAGCGCCGAAACCGGAAGCAATACCACCGGTTTGATCCAGCCCACCAGTGTCGGTACCGACACGGCGGCCGATTCGAGCACTCGGACGCGGCGCTGCACCTCGAGCCGGCCCGCAATGCGGCGTGCCGCCGCTTCGACGCTTGGCGACACGGCCGCCACTGCCCGGCGCGCCAGCCTCTGCGCGAGCATCCATCCCCCGAGCATGCGCAGGGACAGCACAGCGACACCAAGCATCCACAACGCCGTGATCATCGGCAGCCAGACCGGTGCGATCGGTGCCGCGATGTTGGGCTGAGCGGAAAATACAGCGGTGGGCAGCAGCCGGCGCGCGGCGGAAGGGTTGCCCTCGACGTCGGCGATGATCGACCCGGTCACCATGCCGAGGCTCGGCACACGGTGTAACGCAGACCCCTGCCACCCCGCCGCCGGCGCGCTTGGCGCATTCACTGTCGAGAGAAACGTTCCCACCGGCAGAAGCAGCATCGCGAACAACATCGCGAGGCTGACCAGGTAGCGGACGGACGCGCGCGATGGCCGGATGACGCGCAGGATGAAGAACGCGATGAGACCGAGTACCGCACCCTGCCAGACAAAATGGGTGAGCGTCCAGCCCAGCGCCGCGACCAGGGGGTGGCCGATGAGACGTAAGGCATCATTCATTTGCGGTCCTCCCCGGCTTCGGCGATTAGCTTGCGAATCTCCCGCAGTTCATCGTCTGACGTCGTGTGCGAGCTGAGGGCGCGCAACACCAGTTCCGTGGCCGACCCGCCAAAGGCGCGGGTGACCAAATCGTCGAGCAGTTGGCGCTGGGTGTTTTCCTGCGAGATGCGCGCAGCGTAGATGTGGGTGCGGGCGGATTCGTCGCGGGTCACGAGACCCTTGTCCGCCATGATCTGCATCAGCTTGAGGGTCGTGGTGTAGCCAGTGTCGCGGGTATTGGCCAACACCTCATGGACCTGACGAACGGTGGCCGGACCCAGTTCCCACAAGACCCTGAGAATTGCGAGCTCGGCATCGGTCGGCCGAGGAAGCGTTCGAGACATGCGACCGATTATACGAATCTGTTCGTAGATGTCAACGAAGACTTTCGTTGCTATCCACGATATCCGTCGTGCGACCCGACGGCGCGACTATTTCACTGGTTTGGTCGCTTCGAACTTGATCAACTTCAGCGCGTCCTGCGTCGCCGGCAGGTCGGCCTTGCCGGCCGGGAACGGCGCCTGCTTGAGGAGGTAGGCGATGATCTCGACCTTCTCTTTGGGTGTGACCGAATTGGGATTGGTCGGTGGCATCGAGACACGAATGCGCTCGAACAGGTCGCCGAGCGTCAATCCATTCCAGTTGCCCATGAACTCGGGACCTTTGAGCGCGGGCGCAAAGCCGTCGCCCGCCAAATCTTGACCATGACATTCCGCACAAGTCTTGGTGTAGACGTCCTGGCCCAGCTTTGCCTGAGCTTCTGTGTATGCACCGCCCCATGTCGTGCTCGCGACAGGCTTGGCTCCTGTCGTGGGGGCAGTCTGGCTCGAGTTCGTGGCCGGCGCGGTCTGGTCTGCGCGCGCCGCATCCATCACCCCAACGGACCAGCCTAGAACGATGAGTGCCGCTGCAATTCTGAACATCATGTGCCCTATTCTAACAGCGGCTTACGCCACTCCGACAGCTTCATCGAAGCGCAGCCTGGCGTAGCAGTCGCACGCCTGTTCGCGAAGCTTGGCCACGTCGCAAATGGTAATGAGCCCGCGCCGGTAGTCGATCGCCCCGGACTCGCGCAGTTCCGCCGCCGCCTCGGTCACGGCGCTGCGCGGCCCTCCGACCATGCAGGAAATGAATTCGTGGGTGAGCGACAACTCGGTCGACGCCGCGCGATCAGCCGTCATCAACAGCCAGCGCGCGAGGCGCTGCTTGGCGTTGTGAAAGCGGTTGCAGACGGCCGACTGTGCGATTTGCGCGATGACCTGCTGCGTGTAGTCGACCAATCGCAGATGGAAGGGCCCGCAGTCCGCGATCATCTGCGACACCACTTCGGTCGGGACCCGCACCGCACGTCCGGGAATTTGCGTCACGACGCGGAAGGGCATGATGTTCTTTCCGAAAATCGTTGAGACGCTCGCCACGCCTTCGTTGCCGACTACGGCGACTTCAACGGTGGCTCCGCCCGACGTGGTGCCGACGAGCGACAACACGCCCTCTGTTGGAAAGTAGACGAATGGAGACGCCTGGCTGGCCTCGGCAATGACCGCGCCCCGCTCCAACGGAATGTCTTCCGCGGCGGCGTACAACGTCGATGACTCTTTGGCGTCGAGACCCGAGAGAATCGCGTTGCGGGATTCTGTTACCACCATAATCGTCACACCCGGCAGAATTCGCCGACCTCATAGGCGTCCGGTCGGAGCTGACCGAACGCTCCCGGGTGACAGCAATTTCCCTGCCCTTTACGAGAGGGTCTAAACGGCCACATCCTGCTGTTGATCCTGTATGGGGGTTCCTTGTGTCCCCCAGGGACTGTCAGGCCGCCTGCGCCACTGCCCCATCACCTTGTTGGCGTGTGGCGGTCGTCGCGCTTATCCTTCGACCGGCTGCCCTGGCACTACGACAGAGAAAGATCGGCGCTCAACGGAAAATGG
>JACCSI010000190.1 GCA_013813075.1 Acidobacteriota bacterium
CCCTATACCCCCGCCGCGCGCAAGATCAAGGAAGAGAACCAGGCCCAGTGGGTGTCGCGCGATCCGGAAATCAAGTGCTACCTGCCCGGTGTGCCGCGTGCGACCTACATGCCCCACCCGTTTCAGATTTTCCAGAGCGACAAAGCGTTTGCGATCGCGTACGAATTTGCCGGCGCCTACCGCAACATCTACCTCAAAGATCCGGGCCCGCCGCAGGTGGATTCGTGGATGGGGCAATCGGTCGGACGGTGGGAGGGCGACACCTTCGTGGTGGATGCGAATGGGTTCATCGACCAGAGCTGGTTCGACCGCGCCGGCAATCATCATAGCGATCAGTTGAAGGTCACCGAACGCTACACGATGACGGACCCCAATCACATCAATTACGAAGCCACCCTCGAAGACAAGAACGTGTTCACACGCCCTTGGAAAATCAGCATGCCGCTCTACCGCCGGGTCGAGCCGGGCGCGCGCCTGGGACAGTTCAAATGCGTCGAGTTCGTCGAAGAGCTGATGTACGGTCACCTTCGCAAGGAGCCAGTCAAGTGACACGCCGCCCCCTGCTCGCTGTCGCCGCGATCACCATTGCGGTCGCGGCTGGGTCGCCACAGCTCGCCGGCGACACGGCACCCGATGGCGGACAGGCGCCGCGTGCCGTGACCAAACCCTGGACGGCGCCGCGGACGCCTGACGGCAAGCCGGACCTGCAGGGTAACTGGAGCAACGCCACCCTGACGCCGCTCGAACGTATGGGGAAGGATGCGCTGATCCTCACCGACGAACAGGCCGCCGCGATTGAGAACCGCACCAAGGAAGTCAGCGATTTCCGGGACCTGCCCAGCGATCCCAATCGGCCCCCGCCGGTGAAAGGTGGCGAAGACCGTCCGCTGCCACCCGGTGAGCAGACGTTTATCGAGCGCCTGTCCGCGTCAGCGGGCGGCAAGGTTGGCGGTTACAACAACTTCTGGCTTGATCCCGGCGAGCGCGTGCTGCGCATCGACGGCAAACCGCGCAGCGCTATGGTGATCGACCCGCCGGAGGGCCGCGTGCCGGCACTCACGCCGGAAGCCCGCCAGCGGTCAATGCAGCGCGCCGCCGACACGAAAAAATACCGCGAGTTCGACCATCCCGAGCTACGCGGGCTGGCCGAGCGCTGCCTGACATCGTTTGGATCCAACCTCGGTCCGCCCATGCTCCCGAACTACTTCTACAACAACAACTATCAAATCGTGCAGACCAAGGACCACGTGCTGATCCTGACGGAGATGGTGCACGACGTCCGTGTCGTGCGGTTGGGCACCAACCTCCAGCACCCGCCGAAGACCGTACGTCCGTGGTTCGGCGATTCGATCGGCCGATGGGAAGGCGACACCCTGGTGGTGGAAACGACGAACTTTCATCCGCTGCAGCAATACCGTGGCGCGTCGGAAAACCTGAAAGTCATCGAACGGTTCACGCGCGCGAGTCCCGACCAGATCCTCTATCGCTTCACGGTGGAGGATTCGACCACGTTTACCGCACCGTGGACGGCCGAGCTCGTCTTCAACCGCTTCGACGAAATGATCTTCGAATACGCCTGCCACGAAGGCAACTACGCCCTGGCCAACATTCTTGGCGGCGAGCGCGCCAAAGAAAAGCGGCAGGCGGCGGAGAAGAAGCAGCAATGAGACGCCTGGTGTTCGGTGTCGTTGCCGCGGTGGCCGCGACGTTGGCGTCGAGCGAAGGCGGACTGGCCCTGACGGCCGAACCGCGCGCCGATGAGCAAGCACCGGCCGGGATCGCTAAGACGTGGACGCTGCCCCGTACTGCGGACGGCAAGCCGGATCTGCAAGGCACCTGGACCAACGCGACACTGACGCCACTCGATCGGCCGGGCGAGAACACGCCGTTGGTTATGCCGAAAGACCAGGTCGCGAAGAGGGAACAGGAATTCCGCGAACGCGTCGACCGGCTGGCGCAGGACTCCGACCCGAATCGTCCCGCGCCACCGAAAGGCGGCGATGGCTCGACCGGGGCAGCCGGCAATGTCGGCGGTTACAACAACTTCTGGATCGACCCGGGCGATCGCGTCGCGATGATCAACGGCGACTACCGGACCTCGCTGATCACGTATCCCGACAACGGCAAGGTCCCGCCACAGACACCCGAAGCCCGTCAGCGCTCGCAACAGCGGGCCGCCGCGATCAAGGGCCGCGCGCCGTATGACCATCCCGAGCTGCGGCCGCTCGCCGAACGCTGCCTGATGTCGTTTGGCTCCAACGCCGGCCCGCCGATGCTGCCGAACTACTTCTACAACAACAATTACACCATCGTGCAGACCAAGGACCACGTGATGATCCTCACGGAGATGGTGAACGACGTGCGCATCATCCGCCTGGGGGCCACCGATCACCTGCCGCGGCACATTCGGCCC
>JACCSI010000224.1 GCA_013813075.1 Acidobacteriota bacterium
GGCTCGACGGACGATGGGGCTGACGCACAAGATGTTTGGGATTCGGTCGTGTAATGAAGTGATCACAGGACTTCGCCCGCGGCCCTGCCTCGAGTACGACATCGGGCGCTGCCTGGCGCCCTGCGTCGTCAACATCTGCACCGAGCAACGGTATTCGGCCGCCGTCGCTGATACGCGGCTGTTCCTGGAGGGTCGCAACGAGGAGCTGGCCGGCCGACTGCGCGAGCGCATGACGGAGGCCGCGGTGCACCAGAGGTACGAGGAAGCCGCGCAGCTGCGCGATGCCCTTCGCACCGTCGACGCGGTGCGCGAACGCCAACAGAAGATGGCCACGGCGGGCCTCAACGATCGCGACGTGTTGGGCATCAAGCTCGGGACAGAAGGCGCGGTGGTGCAGGTCTTCGTGTTTCGCGGCGGCCGCGTCATCGAACGGTTCGAGTTGCAGCATGGAGGCCAGGTGCACGAGGGCCCGACGCACTCGGGGCAGGCACGTGACGGCCAGGGCGTCGGCGCGGGCGCCCCAGTCGGTGCACTGCCGCTCGTCTCCGACGCCGAGTTCCTCGAAGTGGCGCTGCAGCAGCTTTACGCCGACAATAGTCCGCCGCCCGAAATTCACGTGCCGATCGAGCCGTCGAACAAGGACATCCTCGAAATCTGGCTGTCCGCGAACGCCGAACGGCGGGTGCGCATCCTGGTGCCACAGCGTGGCGACAAGAAGGACATGGTCGAGCTCGCGCAGCGCAACGCGGCCTTCGCCTACCGCACACGGTTCGATACCGAGGCGACGGCGCAGTACGACGCGCTCGACATGCTGAAAGGCATTCTCAAGCTGCCGTCGCTGCCGCGGCGCATCGAGTGCTTTGACATCTCGACCAATCAGGGCAGCGAAACTGTCGCGTCCATGGTGGTGTGCGAAGACGGGCGGATGAAGAAGTCCGAGTATCGGAAGTATCGAGTGCGAGGGTCGCCGGATCGGCCCCAATCCAGCGACGCCCCGTTGTCGACCCACGCGGGCAATTTACCCGCTGCGAGGTTGCTGGACGACTTCGCGGCGATGAACGAAGTCGTGGGCCGACGCTACCGGAAAATCCTCGACCAAGGCGGCCCGTTTCCGGACCTGATTCTCATCGACGGTGGCAAGGGCCAGTTGAACGCCGCGTATGCCGCCCTCGAGGGCCTAGGGCTCGCCAAACTGGTGGCGCTCGGCCTGGCGAAGAAAGAGGAACTGGTCTTCGTCCGCGACAGCGATCTGCCGATCGGCATCGATCCCCACAGTCCCGCACTCCGACTCCTCCAGCGGGTTCGCGACGAGGCACATCGCTTTGCGGTGACGTTTCATCGCCAACAGCGTTCGTCACGCGATCTGCGATCGGAACTGGATGGCATCACTGGCATCGGCGGGCGGCGACGCAAGCAGTTGCTCACGCAATTTGGCAGCGTGAACGGCGTCAAGCGCGCCACGCGCGAAGAGTTGACGCGGGTGGTTGGCGCCAAGGCCGCTGGCGCCATTATCGACCACTTTACGCACGCGACCTGATGGCACGTCTCGACTTGTCCGACCACGATCGCGACGCGCTCGGCCACGCGGCGCTCGGTTGGGTGCTGAAATACTTCGCGGAGGCGGCGTCCGGTCCCGTTTACCCGTCGGTCAGCGCCGATGACTTGAGGGCCATGGTCGCAGAACCGCTGCCGCGCGAGGCGCAGGACCCCGCGGTCGTCTTCGAGCAGTTTGTGCGGCTGGCAATGCTCGGCCGCAATAACGGGCACCCGCGCATGTTCGGCTACGTGCAGTCGTCGGGTAATTTCGCTGGCGTCATTGGTGACTTTCTCGCCTCGGCACTCAATCAAAACGTGACCTCGTGGCGGTCGGCGCCCGCGGCGACCACGATCGAGTTGCAAGTCATCGACTGGCTGAAAGCGCTGGTTGGCTTCGACCCGCTCGCCGGCGGAATGCTGGTCAGCGGCGGCTCGGCTGCGAATCTGGCGGCGCTGGCCGTGGCGCTTCGCGTGTCAACCGATCTCGACCTCAACGGGCGCGGCGTGTCGGCATTGCCGGCGCCGCCGGCCGTCTATGCATCGGCGCGCGCCCACCTGTCGATTCCGAAAGCCGCGTCGCTACTGGGCATTGGTCGCGATGCCATGCAGTGGATTCCGGTTGATGGCGCCGGCAGGATGGACGTGCGCCGGCTCGCGGACGCCATCGCCAGGGGCGCCTCGGACGGACATCATCAGATCTGTGTCGTCGCCAACGCCGGAGACGTGAACACCGGCGCCGTCGATCCGATCGACGACATTGCGGATGTGTGCGAATCGCGCGGCCTCTGGTTGCATGTGGACGGGTCGTACGGCGGATTTGCAGCCGCAGCGCCGCGCGTCGCGTCGTTGTTCCAGGGGCTCGACCGTGCCGATTCGATCTCGCTCGACCCGCACAAATGGTTGTTCTCGCCGCTTGACGTCGGGTGCCTGCTCGTACGCCACGCCAGCGGCCTCCATCGCGCCTTTGCACAGGCCGCCGACTACATCGACGTGGTCGCCGATCGCGACATGTCGGACTTCGCCTTCTGGGACGTCAGCCCGGAGTTATCGCGGCGGTTCCGCGCGCTGAAGATCTGGTTCGCGCTGAAGTGCCACGGTGCGTCGGCGGTGCTTGAGACCATCGACGCCAACATCGCGATGGCTGAACACCTCGCGGCCGCCATCGATGGTCGCGACGATTTCGAGCGTCTGGCCCCCGCGCCGCTGAGCATCGTCTGCTTCCGTTACGTGCCCGCCGCGCTGCGCGGTCGAGAAGCGGCACTGAACGACCTCAACCGCGAGCTGATGGTGGCCGTGCAGCGCGATGGCAACGCCTATCTGTCGAACGCGATGCTGGGATCGAGCTTCGCGCTGCGCGCCTGCATCGTCAATCACCGCACAACAGTGAGTGATATCGAGATGCTCCTCGACACGATTGAGCGTCTGGGCACCGCCCTGTGTGCCAGTCGCTCGTGACGCCCACCCGGTGATGCCGAGCGGATGCCCCAGGGGCCCGTCCGCAACCGCTGCCAAAATGAGAGCTGGGGCCGTGCTACGCTTGTTGACCGGCGGGGCGACCGCCTCCGCTGACACACCGGCGGACACGGACGCCTCGCCCTCCAAATTTTGTCCGGACTCGATTTCTCACAAGTTCTCGTTCTCTTTGTCATTCTCATCGCGTCGTTGACCTTTCACGAAGCGGCGCATGCCTGGACGGCCAACCACTTAGGCGACCCGACGGCGCGGCTGCTTGGACGGCTCAGCCTGAACCCGGTGGTCCACGTCGATATGATCGGCACCATCGTGTTTCCGCTGGTCGCCATCATGACTGGCATTCCGCTTCTGGGGTGGGCCAAGCCCGTGCCGGTTGACATGCGTCAACTGCGGCAGCCGCGAAGAGATTTCGCCATCATCGCGGCGGCGGGACCGATCAGTAACGTGTTGCTGGCGGCCGCCGGTGTGATGGTCTTCAGGGCCGTCGCGCCTGAGCCCACCAGTCCTGCGGGTGAACTGGTGACGAGCGCCATCATCCGCTTCATCCTCCTCAACGTCCTGCTCGCCGTCTTCAACATGATTCCGGTGCCGCCGCTCGATGGCGGCAACGTCCTGATGGGCGTGCTTCCGGAATCGCTCGCGGCGGGTGTGGACAAGCTGAGGCCGTGGGGATTCGTGCTGCTGTACGCGCTCATGCTGAGCGGGATGCTGTCAACGATCATGCATCCGATTCAACGGGCGGTCCTCGAATGGCTGCTGTAACGCCGTACACGACCCCCCGAACTTGCGTGGGTGTGCAATGAACAAACGCGTCGTCTCGGGGATGCGGCCGACCGGGAAGCTGCACCTCGGGCATCTTGTCGGTGCATTGGAGAACTGGGAAAGGCTGCAGGCGGAGTTCGATTGCTTCTACTTCGTCGCCGACTGGCATGCGCTGACGAGTGGCTACGCCGCCACCAGCGAGGTCGTCTCGAGCGCCATCGACAACGTGGCCGACTGGATTGGCGCCGGCGTTGATCCCGAACGCAGCACGCTGTTTGTCCAATCGATGGTGCCGGAGCATGCGGAGCTGTATCTGCTGCTGCAGATGGTCACGCCGATTCCGTGGCTGGAGCGGGTGCCCACCTACAAGGAGCAGATCGAGCAACTCGCGGAGACCGATCTGTCCAACATCGGGTTTCTGGGCTATCCGCTGCTGCAGACCGCCGACGTCGTGATTTACAACGCGCATTTTGTCCCCGTGGGCGAGGACCAGGTGCCGCACCTCGAGCTGTCGCGCGAAGTGGTGCGGCGATTCCACAACTTCTACGGCGAGGTGTTCGTCGAGCCCCAGGCGCTGCTGACACCGACGCCACGGCTTCCGGGTCTCGATAACCGCAAGATGAGCAAGAGCTACGGCAACACCATCGACTTGTCGGACGACGAGGAGGCGGTGAAGAAAAAAATCCGCTCGATGTACACCGACCCGAAGCGCGTGCGGGCCGACATTCCGGGCACGGTCGAAGGCAATCCCGTGTTCATCTACCACGACGCGTTCAACCCGCACCGCGACGAGGTCGACGACCTCAAGGCCCGGTATCGGGAGGGCAGGGTCGGCGACGTCGAGGTGAAGGCCAAGCTGGCCAGCGCCGTCAACGCCATGCTGACGCCCATTCGCGAGCGTCGCGAGGCCGCCCTGGCGCGACCCGGTGATATCCGGGACCTGCTCGTGGACGGGTCACGGAAGGCACGACGCGTGGCGCAGGAGACGATGGAACGCGTACGGAGCGCCGTGAAGTTGAAGTATTAATGGCGGACACCCCTTCGGACGGTTTCGAGTCCCAGCTCGAGGACATCCGGATCACGCTGCAGTCCTTCGAGGGGCCGCTTGATCTGCTCGTCCATCTGATCAAAAAGAATCAGGTCAACGTCTACGACATTCCCATCGCCGTCGTCACCGAGCAGTACCTGCAGTATCTCGACCTCTTGCAGGAGCTCAATCTCGACCTGGCGAGCGAATTCCTGGTGATGGCGGCGACGCTCATCCACATCAAGAGCCGCATGCTGCTGCCGCGACCCGATCCGGCGTTGCTCGACCAGCCTGAAGAAGATCCGCGGGATCTCCTGGTGCGCCGCCTGCTCGAGCACCAGAAATTCAAGGCAGCGGCGGCACTGCTGCACGACCGCGAAACGCTGCGCAGCGCGCAGTGGACACGGCCGGACTCTCGGATCGAGTCGCTGGTGGGCGCGGACTACGAGCCGGAGCTCGAAGTCGATCTGTTTGGACTGCTGTCGGCGTTCAAGTTGGTGATTGAACGCGCGCGCGAGCGCCCGCCAATGGCTCTGCCGCCGGAGCAGGTCTCGATCGAGAGCCGCATTGACCAGCTGCTCGAGCGCCTGTCAGAAACCGAAGCGTGCGGGTTCGAGGATCTGTTCGAAGACGTGGCCAGCCGCGGCGACATGGTGGTGACGTTTCTGGCGTTGTTGGAAATGATTCGCCTCAAGTTGATTCGCGTGTTCCAGGCGGGACTGATGGGCCCGATCCGTATCTACAAGCGCGCCCGGCCGAACGACGCGCCCCATCCGATTCACGACCCGGAAGACGAATATCGCGCCCACCACCGGACGCCGGCGCCGACTGACGACGAAGGAACGAAGGAATGAGCGACGAGCACGAAAACGACACGCCCGACGGAACATTGCCGGACCCCGCACTGGCCGACGAGCCGGCGCCGACCGATGCGTCCGTAGAAGACGTGAAGCCGCGCCTCGACACCGCCCAGGTGAAGGCGATTATCGAAGCACTGATGTTCGCCTCTCCAGAGCCGCTGACGCCGAAGATGCTTTTCAAGCTGCTCAATGACGAGCCAAAGGAAGACATCATTGCGGCGATTGACGGCCTGCGCCAGGACTGGGAAGCGCGCGGCGGCCTGCATCTGGTCGAGGTCGCGGGCGGCTACCAGATTACGACGCGGCCGGAGCTGCACGACTGGGTGCGACGGATGTTCCACGAGCGCACGACACAGAAGCTGTCGGTCGCGTCGCTGGAAACGCTCGCGGTGATCGCCTACAAGCAGCCGATCACGACCGCCGAAATCGGCGAGATTCGTGGGGTGAATGCGTCAGGCGTGTTGTCGACGCTGATGGAACGTCACCTGATCAAGATCGTCGGCCGGAAGAACGTCGTCGGCCGGCCGTTCATGTACGGGACGACGAAAGAGTTCCTGATCCGCTTTGGCCTCAGAGATCTGAACGACCTGCCGAAAGTGGAGGATATGGCCGCTGCGCTTGGCTTCGATGCGCCTGCGATTCTGAAAGAACGCGCCGTCGCCGAAGAGATGTTGCCGCTGGAGGACGTCGACGACGTCGAACGCGACGAACACCCGGAACACTCAGCACACGGGGAACCTCCCGAACCGTCCGAAAACTAGCCGTCCCAAGCCTCCCAGGTTATCCCCGCCGCGGCTTCGCCTCCGTCGTCTCCCTCGCGCTCGTGGCCTCTTTCGCGGCCGTCGTGCTCCCCACGGCGCTTTTCAGCTTCGCGACCTCGGCGACTGTGAGATCGCGCCAGTGCCCCGGCGGCAGGTCGCCGAGTTTGACTGGGCCCATGCGCATGCGCATCAGCTTTTTCACCGGATGACCGATGCTGGCAAACATGCGGCGGATTTGGCGGTTGCGGCCCTCGAGAAGGATCACCGTGATGCGCGAGAGTTCCTGACGGCCCTTGCCGATGCTGCCGACGCGCCGCAATTGTGCCGATGACGTCCGCGTCCCATCCAAAAAAATCCCCCGGCGTAACTTCTCCAGCGCGTCTTCCTCCGGCACGCCGACGACGACCGCGTCGTAGACACGCTCGACGGCATGACGCGGGTGGGTCAGTTGCGCGGCGAGGTCGCCATCGCTCGTGAGGAGCAGGAGACCCTCGCTGTCATAGTCGAGGCGCCCGACCGGATAGACGTACTCGCGCACCCCTTTCAGGAGGTCGATGACGGTGCGACGGCCCTCTGGGTCCTTCCGCGTGGTCACGATATTCTTCGGCTTGTTGAGCAGGATGTAGCGAGGGCGGCGGTCGAACTTCAACCGGCGCCCATCGACCTTGATCGTGTCTGTGGTCGGGTCCGCTTTGGTGCCAAGGGCGCGGATGGTCTCGCCATTGACCTCGACGCGGCCCTGCACAATCAGTTCTTCGGCGGCGCGCCGCGATGCCACCCCCGCCATCGAAATCAACTTTTGTAAGCGTTCCATAAATTTTACGGCGGCGGTCTCCAGACCTGCCGGTCCTGCGTTGGCCGCTGCGTCGACAGCCTCGCGTTGCTGGGTCAACGCGTCATCAATGATCGCCAGAAGTCAACCAGCCGCCACACTTCGATGGCGGCGGCGCCCTTGTCAACTTCCGCGTGTGTGATCAACCCGCTCAATACGGCCCGCACCTCCGTCTTGCCGCGCAGGTAGTTGGTCAGCAGTACTGTTTCCACGGACGGAATCACATTGTCCTCCGCCCCGTGGAGCAGAAATACTTTGGCGGCGGGTGCCGGCGCACGTTCCGGGGACAACGCCCTGTGCTCGTCGCGATTGACCAGCGATTCGACGACCGGCAGCAGCAGAGGTCCGAGCTGAGCGACGGCGCGGTTATTGACGTGCGTCATCAGCGTGCGCGCCGGCTCCGGGAG
>JACCSI010000237.1 GCA_013813075.1 Acidobacteriota bacterium
AACGGCGACGTCTTGCGCACGAGCATCGAACGTCCATCGAGTACAGCCGCATGGGCTCGTGCCTGGGGCGGGTACGCGGACACGTCGGTACTGACCACATGGTTGTCAATGATGTGGCCGGTGCGCTCGAACCAGAAGGCTGACAATTGGGTCAACACCCGCCCCTTGTCTGGAATGCCCGAGCCGAGCACGTAGTCAAACGCCGAGATTCGATCGGTGGCGACCATGATCAGAGAATCGCCGCAGTCGTAGAGGTCGCGGACCTTCCCCCGTCTCACGAGCACGAGGCCATCCAATGCAGTTTCACGGAGCGGGGGGGTCACGGGAGGCAGACAGGTTACCTCAGGTAGACTAGTGCCGAATTGCGGGCTGCTCTTCGAACATTTCTGGTTACTGCCCTAGCCGTCGGGCTCGTCGCCCTTTTTCTGCGGAATGCAGACATGGGGCGTGTCTGGAGCTCGATGAAGACCGCACGCCCCGACCTGTTGCTGCTGGCGTTCCTGCTCACGGCCGCGATGTATCTCGTGCGCGCCGAACGGTGGCAGTACCTGCTCGAACCACTCGGGCACACGCGATTCTGGGTGGCGTTCCGCACCACCGTGATTGGATTTGCGGCCTCCTTCGTGCTGCCTGCGCGCGCCGGGGAAGTGTTGCGGCCCTACTTGCTCGCACGCCGCGAACGGTTGTCGGCCACGGCCGCCTTTGCGACCGTCATCGTCGAGCGAATGCTCGATCTGGTTGCGGTGTTGATACTGCTCGGCGCGTTTTTCCTGGTCTTCCAGGCCGGCGAAGCCGCAGCGGCGCCGCGGCTGTTTCAGGCGGTAACCATCGGGGCCCTCGCTGTCGCCCCAGTCGGCCTTGCCATCCTGGTGGCCCTCTTCGTCATGGCTGGCCACCCAGAGCGCCTCCATGCCGTGGTGCTGAAGGTGCAGCGCGTGCTGCCCGAACGCATGGCGCAGGCAGTCGCGGCGTTTGCCAGGACCTTCGCCGAAGGGCTCGCGGTGGTGCGCCATCCATCACGATTGCTCTTTGCGATGGTCTGGTCGATGGTGCTGTGGGTGGGGATTGCGGCCCAGTTATGGCTGGTCACGCGGGCGTTTGGGATTGCGCTGCCGTTCGGCGGCACCTTTCTCCTGACCGCCATGCTGGTGGTCGGGGTGGCGGTGCCGACGCCGGGCGGGGTCGGCGGCACGCACGAGGCTCTGCGACTCGGTGTGACGTCGTTCTACGGTGCGGACAACGACGCCGCGGTGGGCGCCGCCATTTTGCAGCACGCGGTGAATTTCGTACCAATCCTGCTGCTCGGCCTGTGGTTCATCGCGCGTGACGGGCTGAGTCTGACGCGCTTGCGCGAGATGTCCGTCGCCGCGCGACAGCCTGGAGCGACCACTACCACTCGAGAGGATGGTCCTGCGAGCACCCGCGTCGCGCCGATCCAGTCTCGGAATAGCGACGGCGGGCCTGGAGAGGTGACCTCGTGAGGTGTCCGTATTGCGACAATGTCGTCGACAAGGTCGTGGATTCGCGCGAGAAGAAAGACGGCAGCGAGATACGCCGGCGGCGTCAGTGCCTGAATCCGCAGTGTGAGAAGCGCTTTACCAGTTACGAGCGGATAGAAGACATCCCCTACATGGTGGTGAAGAAAGACGGGACGCGCGAGCGCTTCGAACGGCAAAAGCTGGTCGCGGGTCTGTTGAAAGCGTGCGAGAAGCGCCCGGTCAGCGTCGCATCCATCGAAGATGTCGCCGACCGCGTCGAGCTCATGCTGCAGGAGAAGCCAGAAAAAGAGATCGCGACGGCGGAGGTCGGGGCCTTCGTCATGCAGGAGCTCAAGCGCCTCGACAAGGTGGCTTACGTGCGGTTTGCGTCGGTGTATCGCCATTTCCGTGACATCGGCGAGTTCATGAGCGAACTGAAAGACCTCCTCAATGCAAAGGACTGACGCCGGAAGATCGGTGTCCGCAAGCCGTCCCCCTGTTCGCCCAACCCTCGCCGCTGGTGCCACGCGCCGGCCCTTTCGCGACAACCCTCGCCTCATTCTCGCCGGCATCGCCGTGCTCGTGGCCGCGCTGCTGGGTATCGTGTACGTCGCTCAGCATACGTCCAGCATGGCGCCCGACTTCCAGACTGAGGTCGTGCTGTATGCGCTGTCAGCCACCAACCTGATGATGCTCGTCGCGCTGGTGTTTGTTCTGGCGCGCAACGTCATCAAACTGCTGGTCGAACGTCGCCGCGCCATTCCGTTCGTGCGCTTCCGCGCCAAGCTGGTGTTCATCCTGCTCGGCATGACCCTGATCCCCGCAGTGCTGGTGCTCTTCGTCGGCAGCAACGTTGTGTTGGCGGCGGTCGATCAATGGTTCAACGAGCCGGTGGAAGACGTGTTGTCGTCGGCGACGCAGCTGGCGGCCGATTACTACCAGGATCGCCAACAGACCGTCACGGAGCACGCTGGTCGGCTCGCGAGTGTGTTGTCGGCAGCGGATCTCGCAGCGCCGAACCTGCGCGCCGTTCGCGAGCAGTTGACGCGCGATATCCGCGAGCGCCGGGTCGAGATCGTGCAGGTGTATCGCGCGACGGTGCTGGCGACGGGGCAAGTCGAGGTGGCGCCCGTCGTCGACGTGGTCGCGCCCTCGATGCCGCAGACGTGGCCGCGCGCATCGGCGGACCTACTCGCGTCGCGGGTCGTGAACAGCAGCGATCAGCAGGCTTGGATGCTCGAAACGCTGCGTGAAGGCGGCGACTTGATGCGCGCCGCAAGCGTCATCCGGCGTCCCGACCGCAGCGTCGCCGGGGTCGTCGTGGCGAGCGACTATCTGTCCGGAGACCTGGCCGATCGGTCGCGACGCATGACGAAGGCGTACGAGGCCTACACCCAACTCCGCGTGCTCAAGCGTCCGCTTGCCGGCGTCTATTTGTCGTTCTTTCTGATGGTGACGCTGCTTATTCTCGTCAGTTCGACATGGATGGGGTTTTACCTGGCCAAGCGGATCACGCGGCCGGTGCAGATGCTGTCGATTGCGGCGCGTGAAATTGCCCAGGGACGCTACGACCAGCGCATCGAGCACGAAGCCACCGACGAATTCGGCTCGATGATTGAAGCGTTCAATGCGATGGCGGCAGAGCTCGCCTCGAGCCGCCGTCGTCTCGAACGGGCCGCGATCGATCTCGAGCGCAAGAACCTCGAAGTCGATGGTCGCCGCCGCTACATCGAAACCATCCTCGATCGTGTCGCCACGGGCGTGGTGTCGATCGATCTGGCCGGGCGTATCGGCACTCTCAACCCCGCCGCCATGCGCCTGCTCGAAGTGGACAGCACCGTCGTGGGGCAACCGGCCGTGGACGTCTTTGGGCGCGGCGACCTTCGCCCCATCAACATCGTCCTGGACGAGGCCGCCCGCGCCAGGCCTGACGCTTATGCTCAGGAAGTCGCCATCGTCCGTGAAGGCCGCGAACTGCACGTTGCTGCGGCGATTACACGCCTGACCGGCGCGACCGGCGATTACGAGGGCACCGTGCTGGTGCTCGACGACGTCACGCCGCTGATTCGGGCACAAAAGGTCGCGGCTTGGCGCGAAGTGGCGAGACGGCTGGCACACGAGATCAAGAATCCGCTGACGCCGATCCAGTTGTCGGCAGAACGTCTGCGCCGCAAGTTGTCGTCACTCGAGAAGCCGCTTAACGACCTTGTGCAGGAATGCACGACGACGATCATCGGGGAAGTCGAGTCCCTCAAGAGCCTGGTCGACGAGTTCTCGCAATTTGCGCGCATGCCCGCGCCGCGGGCCGTGCCGAGCGATCTCAATCAACTGCTGGTCGAGGCGCTGGCCCTGTACGACGGGTTGTTCACGGAGGTGCACTT
>JACCSI010000240.1 GCA_013813075.1 Acidobacteriota bacterium
GGCAAGACTCGTGTGACGTTCGTCTGGGAACCGATTGCGGCGCAGCCCGGCGTGCGTCGCGAGAGCGCGACCTCGGTGACGCTGATCGCGGCAGCGCCAGACGGAGAAATGTATTTTCGCGGCAGCGTGCCGGAAGATGCGTCGGCCGCGACCGCGACTCGGCACATCGAGTTCGAGGTGCCGCCGGGGCGTTTGCAATTGCGGATGGGCGTCAATGGTGCGGGCGGGCCGATCGACAACGACGACCGCGAGGTGGTCGTGCCGGACCTGACGGGTACCGATCTGGCCTTCGGCACGCCGCGGCTCTACGTGGCGCGCACGGCGCGCGACTTCCAGCTGATTCGGAAAGATGCGACGGCGGTGCCCACCGCGTCGCGCGAGTTCCGCCGCACTGAGCGCCTGGTGGTGCGGCCAGCGGTCTACGCCGCGGGAAACGCCACGGTGACGGTGACGTCGAAGCTGCTGAATAAACAGGGCCACCGTCTGGCGGATGTGGCCGTGACCGCGGCCGAATCCGGGGCGCCCTATCTGGTTGACGTGCCCTTGGCCGCCCTCGCGCCGGGCGAGTATCTACTGGAATTGACCGCTGCGACCGAGGGTCAGAAGCCGATTACGGATCTCATCGCCTTCCGTGTCGAGGGGTAGAGAGCGGTGACGGGGTAGCGCGAGTAGTGGCGCGACCGCCTCGCGCGCTCCGCATTCGTCTCCTCATTTCTACGGCACAGTGAATCTACGGCGCGAGCGGTCCCCGCGCGCCGCGGGTTTACGCGTACATGCCTCGCAACTTCGTCACCGTAGCCACCCGATTGATCGCCACGATATAAGCGCCGACGCGCATGTCGACGTTGAACTTCTGTGCGGTCTGGAGGACAACCTCGAAGGCCTGACACATCTTGGCTTCGAGGCGCTCGTTGACCTCGTCTTCGCGCCAGAAATAGCCGTGGCGATCCTGCACCCACTCGAAGTACGACACCGTCACCCCACCGGCGTTCGCAAGAATATCCGGGACCACGAAAATGCCATGATCGTGGAGGTACTTGTGGGCGTCGGGGGTGGTCGGGCCGTTCGCGCCTTCGACAATGAGCTTGGCCTTGATGTCGCGCACGTTCGCCACCGTGATCTGTTCCTCGAGCGCCGCCGGAATGAGCACGTCCACGTCGAGTCTGAAGAGCTCGGCGTTGGTGAGGGTTTCGGCTCCGGGGAATCCGGCCACTGTTCTGTGCTGCCGGTTGTAGGCAATCAACTGCTTGATGTCGAGCCCGGCAGCGTTATAGACGCCCGAATTCCAGTCCGTGACGGCGACGATTTTAGCGCCCATGTTCGCGAGCAGGTCTGCGGCCACCGAGCCGACGTTGCCAAATCCCTGCACGGCAACGCGCGCGCCGACGAGGCTGAAACCGAGATACTTCGCCGACTCTCGGGTGATGATCATCACCCCGCGCCCGGTCGCCTCGCGTCGGCCGAGCGAGCCACCCATTTCCACGGGTTTTCCGGTGACGACGGCAGTGGCCGTATGGCCGACGTGCATGGAGTAGGTATCCATGAACCACGCCATGACCTGTTCGTTGGTGTTGACGTCGGGCGCCGGGACGTCCTTGTCAGGGCCGACGGCGTCGATGATCTCGGCCGTGTAGCGCCGCGTCAGCGCTTCAAGCTCGCGCTGCGACATCTTCGAGGGATCGCAGATGATGCCGCCCTTGCCACCGCCGAACGGCAACTGCGCGACTGCGCATTTCCACGTCATCCACGCAGCCAGCGCAGCAACCTCGTCCAAACTGACGTCCGGATGAAAGCGAATGCCCCCCTTTGCCGGCCCCAGGGTGATGTTGTATTGCACCCGATACCCGGTGAACACCTCGATCGCGCCGTTGTCCATTTGCACGGGGCACGACACGATAATCTGGCGCTTGGGTTTGGTCAGAATCTTCCAGATACCGGGATCGAGATCAAGGATGCGGGCGGCGCCCTCAAACTCCTGCAGCATCGCCCCGAACACGTTACGCTCTGACGACATAAGCCTCTTCTGTTCTACCGGCACGATTCGGACACCAAGCGCAAACGCACCAACGTAGCGCCGTCACTTGCCAATGTCAAACGGTCATGTGCCGGATAAGCTTCACGCATCGCTCGGAGCGAAGGGCGAAGACGCGCCCATATTTCCCTATAATGGAGGGTCATGAGAACGGTCATCGAACCTGCTGTGACGGGAAAAC
>JACCSI010000253.1 GCA_013813075.1 Acidobacteriota bacterium
ACCGACTGCGGCGCCCACACCCATCCCGATGCCACCGCCGATGCCGGCGCCTTCAGCGGCCTTGCTGCCTTCTTTGAACTCGGAGCCGGGCGCGACGTTGCCGAAGTGCTTCTTCCGCGTGTCATCCGACATCACGACGCTGATGTCGTCCGGCTTGTAACCGTGCTTGGTGGTGAGGTCGTTGTAAGCCCGGCCGGCGGTTTCGGGGGTGTCGTACAGACCGGTCACAAAGTTCTGATTGCCACCAGCGGTCCGTCCGCGGACGCCGTCCGTCTCATCCATGACGTTGTTGTTTGCCTGGCGCGCTCGGCCGGCGGCGTTTTCACGTTCGCCTTCGCGTTCGAGGCTGGAGTTGCCGGTGACGGCCCCCGCGGCGTCTTTCGCCGCGCCCTTTACGCGTTGTCCAAAGGCGGAGGTTTCTTCAGCGGCCGTGTCGTCCGGATATTTATTGTCGGTCATGCAGTCACCTCAAATGATTGGTCGAGATATCGGCGGACATCGCCGTCGGGCAGGAGGGTAGCAAGAGGGACGCCAGCCGGGGGCGCGGGTCGTCGGGAATACTGTCGGAAATTCGCTGTGTTTTACCTGTCGAGCCGGAATCATTGCCTCGGCGCGCTCAATAGACTGACCCGGTGACGAGCAAACATGGGAAAGCCCTTACCCGTCGGCTCGGTACTCCGATTGAGGACGACATGGCACTCCAGAGGTCGGAGTCTGGTAATTAGTTCCCCAAGATGGCGGCCCGGGGCCAACAGAGCCATGCGGACCAGCGGCAGAGCTATCAGACAACCATCTCGTGCGAGCGCGTCTACCCGAGACATCCAACGCCAGCTTCCCACGCCCGCCCCCGGGGGTCTCTACGGAAGCACGACGTCGGGGAGAGTGCCCGCGGGGATCTCACGCAGCCACTGTGCGGACAGCTTCATTCCCTTACCGTCCGCCGCGAGCCGCGAGACTGTCGTCTCGATCATGAGAAACCTCTGCCCGTCCCGTACTCGCACGATCCACGTCAGCGGTTCCGGCCCGCGTGCGTCCGCGTCCGCGACCTGCCGCGCGTCCACTCGTAACATCACCCGCACCGGGTTGGCAGCGTCTGCTTGCGGTGTCGAGGCGGCAAGCGCCAGGTAGGCATGTTCCGCGCGCACCACCGCCACCGCATGCCGATTCGTCCATCGCACGATGCCGAGCTGCGGGTCGGTCTCCGGCGCTGAGAAGCCGTATCCATACGGAAATCCCGAGCGCAGCGCGCGAAGAGGCACGCGCAGATCGGTTCGCGCTGTGATCAACTGGCTGCCGGCGACACAGACAGGAATGACGAACAGCCCCGCCCACAGAGCCGGCGCAATCGTGCGCTGCCCCATGTGGGGCGACGCCGGATCGAGCAGCGCGCCGAACCAATACACCAAGGTCATGAACGTGAGAAACAGTGCCGGATGCTGGGTCGCAACGCCAAGCAGACTGGCGACCCCGAGCCCAGTGAGTACGCCACGCACGACAGTTGCTGCCGAGGCCTGTTCGCCCGACGCTCTTCCGCGCCACAGCGCGCCTACCAGGACTGCGGAAATGATCAGCGAAGGTGCTGCCCCAACGAACCCAAGTTCCACGATTTGCTGCCGCCACCAGTTCTGCGCATTGTCCGGCTGAATGAGTCCGCCGGTGGCCACATAGTAGAAGTCACTCGAGAGCTGGTTGAACGCGCCAATGCCGACCCCAGCCCACGGATGTTCCCGGATCGCGCGACCGGCCGCGACACCGTAACCGTTGCGGTCCCACAATTCTCTGGCGGTCGCCGCCACGCCCCCCGTCTCGGTGCGCGGTAGCGTATCCATCAGACGTGCGAGCGGATTGGAGGGATCGGTGCTCCGTATCGCAACGAAGAGCACGAGCGCCCCTGCCGCCAGTAACAGGGCAAGCGGTGCGATACGAGTCTGCCACGCCCGGGCGCGGTGCGCGATGGCGATGCCAACCGCCAGGCATCCGACGAGCATTGTGAGAAACGCGGTGCGGGATCCCGAGGCCCACACCCCACCCACCAGCACCGCGGCGAACGGGACGCTCATCCAAAGGGGGCGGCCCAGACGCCAGACGAGCGCGATGGTGATCGGCGCCCAGATCGCTGCTGCCGTGCCAAACGAGTTGCCGTCAAGCATCAAACCCCCGGCGCGGGCCAGGCTCGGCCAATCGCCGACATTCATCCAGTGGATGTCGGCATTCTTTTGATAGATGCCGACACCGGCCGACGCCGCGATGCTGATGACCAGTGGGACGAAGATGGCGCGTTCGGCGCGCCGCAGTCGAGCGGCGCCGAAGCGCGCCCACAACAAGTCGAGCCACAGGATGCCGAGCAGTTGTCCGAGCGCCACGCTGACGACCCAGGCGGCCGTGGCCGGCGGCGGTCCGCCCAGCATCGCATTTGGCGTGTCGAGCGTCCGAGCCGCCACGAGGCTGAAGTCGACTTCTCGCAAGGCGACAATCGGCCACGTTACGGCAATCACCATGGCCCAGCAGATGACAGGCGCCTTCCATCGACCTGGGACGTGCCACTGCGACCAATCGCTGGCCGCCACGATGGGTCCGGCAAACAGCGCCATCCACACCAGGAGCTGGTGGTAATCCGGTGTGCCGAATCCAACCATCAGGACTGCAGGTGCGGCGTAGGTCAGTAGCAGCGCCGGCGTCAGCCCCAACCGCAGCGACACTTTGCTGAGACCAAACGAAACGACTAACGCCGCGGCGGCGGCCCAGGGCAACGCCGGCACGAACTGCCCCGCGAAGAACGCGTGTGCCACGCCGGCCGACAGTAGCGAGATCAGGACGACGAGGCGGGAGAAACGCTCCACCGCGGGCTCAGGGCCGCTTGGCGACGACGGCGTAATCCAGGTGCGTAAACATCAATCGATTCAGGCGTTCGACGTTGCCATCGATCGAGTCCGCAAGCGCGCCCAGGATGTCGTCCCCGCCCTGCCGGACAGCACGCGGCACCGGCTGCAGACGATTGGCGGGGTCGACTGGCTCCTTGAACTGCACCTCGGCATCCACAAAGCCGCTTGCGGTCACCAGATACTTCAAGGTGGCGGGATGCAGGGCGCGCGCATGGGTGATGTCGCGGATGTAGCTTTCAAAAAAAGCCAGCCAGCACGCGACGTTGATGGTCTCGAGCACGATGGTTGCGCCGGGGCGCAATGTCCGCTGCGCCTGCTCCAGAAACTGCAGCAGGTATTGCGGCTCGAGGTGCTCGACGACTTGCGCGGCGATCAGCCCTCCCAGTGATGCATCGGGTTGCACGCGCAGATAGGACACCGCGTCGCCCTCGGCCACGTCCAGCCCTCGCGCCTGGCAGAGCTCGACCATCTCGTGGTTGAGGTCGAGGCCACGTGCGCCAATACCGGAGGCGGTGAGGAGATCGAGAAATTCGCCGCGGCCGCAACCCACATCGATCACGTCGGAGGCGCCTGCGAACAACGGCACGTACCCTTCCTGACGTGCGCGGATCTCGTCGCGCGATCCGCGGAAAAGATCTTCGAACCCCACGTACTTCCAGGAGCTGGTGGAGGCCGCTTCGTCCTCGCGCCGAATCACCTGTCCCTCTGAAGGCACGGTAGCGGTGCTCGCGACTGCCCGCGGGCGTTCGAATTCGCGCTTCAGCGCCGCGACCTGCTGCTGCGCCACCGCCAGGCTCGATCGAATCTCGTCGATGCGTCCGCTGTAGCGCTGGTCGCGCGCGAGCAGCGACTCCCACCGCTTCAGCATCTCGTCGGAAACGCCGCTCAAGCCTGCCGCAAGGCCGCGCGTCATGCGATCGAGGCGCTCAACCTCTTCCTGCGCATCTTCAATGACTCGCCGTCCAAGCCCAGTGAACTCATGATCCTTGGTGTCGACGTACGACGTCATCTGTTGCAGGAACGACTGAAAGTAGAGCATCAGGTCCAACTGCTGGCGGAGCAAGGCCAGCGTTGAGGCGATCGACTTGGGAATTTCCCGTTGGGCGGCAATGTTGCGATTGAGGTGATCGACCAGCGCGGCGTTGAACGACTGTTGTGCCGCGAACGTCGGTTCGATCAGCTCCCAGACAAACGCCGCGACACGCCCGCGCCACCCGGCGGGAGAAACGGGTCGCGCCTTGAGAATCTCCCAGCGGGTGTTGATCGGAGTGACCAGTGTCTCATCTGGGTCGGGAGGTGGATGCGGCAGCTCGGGCACCGCGTGAATAGCGTTGTCGAGCGCGGTCAGCGCGGCGTTATAGCGCTCATCGGCCTCTTCACGCTCACGTTTGAGCCGCGCCAGATCGTCTACCGAGACGGAACGTCGTCGTTCGGCCATTCAGCGTCCGACAACACCCTCGAGCGGGCTGCTGGCCGTCGCATAGACCTTGCGAGGAATGCGTCCGGACTCGTAAGCGAGTCGTCCAGCCGCTACCGCCAGCTTCATCGCTTCCGCCATCCGCACCGGATCGGCCGCGCCGGCAATGGCGGTGTTCATGAGCACACCATCCACCCCCAGCTCCATCGCGATGGCGGCATCCGATGCGGTGCCGACACCGGCGTCGACAATCACAGGCACCCGCGCCTGCGCCTTGATGATGCGGATGTTGTTCGGATTCTGAATGCCGAGCCCGGAGCCGATCGGTGCCCCGAGCGGCATCACCGCCGCCGCGCCGGCTTGTTCGAGTTTGCGGCACATCACCGGGTCATCGTTAGTGTACGGGAGCACGACGAAGCCGTCCCTGACGAGGACGCGAGTGGCTTCGAGCAGGGCTTCGTTATCGGGAAACAGCGTCTCCTGGTCGCCGATGACCTCCAGCTTCACCCAGTTCGACATCCCCGCTTCGCGCCCGAGGTGCGCAGTGCGAATGGCTTCGTCGGCGGTGTAGCAGGCGGCAGTATTCGGGAGCAGAAAAATGCGTGACGTATCGACGTAATCGAGCAGCGACTCGCTTTTTCGCGTGATGTCTACACGCCGAACGGCCACCGTGACCATGTCGGTGCCCGACGCCTGATGCGCGGCCTGCATCACCTGATGCGAAGGATACTTGCCGGTGCCGACGATCAACCGCGAGTTGAACGTACGACCTGCGATCACGAACGGGCGATGTGGGCTCTTCACGTTTTGGACGACGCACTGGCCCCAGCGCTCGACGAATCGCGCTGACGCACTACGATTCTACCC
>JACCSI010000259.1 GCA_013813075.1 Acidobacteriota bacterium
ACGAGAATCGACATTGGTTCACGTCGGTCACCGGGGCCTCACTTCCCGCGGGCCCATGGGAGGAGACGTTCTGTTCGCACGCCGTTCGGCAGACCGACGTGTTCGTGGTGGCCGACGCGAGGCGCGACCACCGCTTCGCGCACAGCCCACTCGTGCACGATTCGCCTCACGTACGCTTTTATGCAGGTGTTCCGCTCGTCGCCACCACGGGTGTGGTCGGCACGCTATGCGTGATGGACGACGCGGCGCGCGGCCTGCCGGATACGTCGGCGGCGGGCTTGCGTGCGTTGGCGCGTCAAGTGGTCATGCAGCTCGAGTTGCGACGTCAGGCGATGCAACTGGCGTTGTTGAACGAAGCCTTGGCAACCGAGGCCATCGAACGGCAACGCAGCGAGGACCGATTGCGCGACAGCGAGCGCGCGCTGGTCGAGTCACAACGCGCGCTGCAGCAAATTGACGCCGAGCGTCGCGAGCTGCTCACCAATATCTCGCATGATTTGCGCACGCCGCTGACGTCGCTCCAAGGCTATCTCGATACGCTCCTGATGAAGGCCGCAACCCTGGACGCCGCGAAGCAGCGCGAGTATCTCGAGCAGGCGGCCGCGAAATCAGGACGGGTGGCGCGGTTGGTCTCGGACCTCTTCGAGCTCACCCAACTGGAGAGCGGACACGTCGAGTTGAAGAGCGAACCCTTCGGCCTCGCAGAACTGGTGCGGGACGTGGTGCAGGCGTCTGCGCTGGCGGCGGCCGCCACGGGCGTGCGCACCAGTCTAGAGTGCGACGCGCGGCATGCGTTGGTGGTGGGTGATGTCCGGCTCGTTGAACGCGTTCTGGAGAACCTGCTCGACAACGCCATACGCTTCACCCCCGAGGGCGGTCTGGTGCGGGCGAGCTGCGCGCAACTCGGCGACCGTATCGTCGTACGGGTGTCGGATACGGGGCCCGGCATCGCGCCGTCGGATCAACACCGGATCTTCGACCGCTTCTACAGAGGCCGCCAGGACCGCGGGCGCAGTACGACGACTACTGGCCTGGGGTTGGCGATCGCTCGGAGAATTGTCGAGCTGCACGGCGGTACCATTACCGTCGCAGAGGGCGAGTTGGGAGGCGCGACGCTGACGTTCTCGCTGTTGTCCGCCGAAACTCCGGCGTGACCAAAAAATGACCTCTGTGGCGGGCATCTTGTCGTGCCGTTTGCATGACTTCCGGCGTGTTCCCTGATCGATTACCAGAAATGGCCCAGCCGTTACCCACTGACCGTGGCGCCGCTCCGTCGCGCATGACCTCTCGGGTGCTGGTAGTCGAGGATGACCCTGATATCGCCCATCTGATCGAGCTCCACCTGAGCGATACCGGCTGCGCCGTTGCGGTGGCGCGCGATGGGTCAACGGCACTGCGCCGGGCATTAACCGAACCGTTCGATGTCATCGTCCTGGACGTGATGTTGCCGAATCTTGATGGCCTTGCCGTCTGTGCGACGCTGCGAGACAAGCATGTCTACACCCCGGTGCTGATGCTCACCGCCCGGTCAATGGAGGCCGACCGCGTGCGCGGTCTCGAGCTGGGCGCGGATGATTATCTGACCAAGCCGTTTGGCGTGCGCGAGCTGCTGGCGCGCGTGCATGCGCTGGGCCGCCGAGCCGATGCCTACTCCGCGCGCGTCAACGCCCCACGCGGCGTGGTGCTGCACAGCGAGGATCTCGTGATCGATGTCGACCGCCGCAGGGTCACGGTGGCCGGAACCCCGGTCGTCCTGACCGCGCGCGAATTCGACCTGCTGCTCTGCTTTGCGGAGCATCCCGGCCGCGTCTATACCCGTGCGCAGTTGCTCGATGCGGTCTGGGGTTATTCGCACGAGGGCTATGGCCACACGGTCAATTCGCACATCAACCGGCTGCGCGCCAAGATCGAACGCGACCCGGGATCACCGCGCTTTGTGATGACCGTCTGGGGAGTCGGTTACAAGTTCCGCGACGGGGAGGGTGAGTTGCGTCAACGCGGCGCCCCGGATGGAGGGGCCCGCGTCCCGTGCGCGTTTCCTCACGCTGTTCGCCAAGCTCGCCGCGATCGTCTTCGGTCTGTGCGTGCTGCTGGGCGTCCTCTACACCGCCTGGATGATTCGGACCAGCCAGCTTTATTTAGAAGAAGTCAATCAGCGGTTGAACGTCAATCTGGCCCGGCACCTCGCTGCCGAGCGGATTCTGATGCCAGAAGGCCGCGTCAACAAGAAAGCGGCGGAGGAAACCTTTCGCACATTGATGGCGATCAACCGAAATATCGAGATCTATCTGCTCGATTCCGCCGGCGAAATCGTGGCGTTCTCTGCTGCACCGGGCGTCGTCAAACGCACGCATGTTGATCTGAAGCCGCTGCAAGCGGTGCTGGACGGTCAAGCGGTGCCCATTTACGGCGACGATCCGCGTCACGAGATGCGACAGAAGGTGTTCTCCGTCACGCCGCTGAGGCGAGACGCCAAAGGCCAGCCGATCCCGGCAGACTCGCCCGTTGACGGCTATCTCTACGTGATCCTCGTCGGCGACGAGTACACGACCACCCTGCGCACGATTGGTACAAGCCGCACCCTGCGCGCCGCCGTGTGGGCCATCGCGCTGTTCATCGCCCTGGCTTTGGCGGTGGCGCTGTTAATTGTCCGCTGGCTCACCCGCCGGCTCACGGTGCTGGCCACCGAGATGCATCGCTTCCGCGAGAGCGAGTTCCGCGATGTGCCACGACTCGCATTCGCTCGCGATCAGCCACAGGACGAAATTGACCTGCTG
>JACCSI010000277.1 GCA_013813075.1 Acidobacteriota bacterium
GGTTTGCATGGACCACGCCCGACCAGTGCCGGGGAGCGCGACCGGCTCGCATCTGGCCGTTCAACGTTCACGGCGAACTGATTTCGAGGGTGCCGCCGCGGAATGTATGCTCTCTGAACGGTGCGCGACCTACGGGCGATCCTCGGCTGGATTGACGGCCGGCTGCGGTTACGGTGGGCCATGCTGGTCCCCATCATGGGCCTGGCGGCCGTCCTCGAGGCGATTGGCGCCGTGGTGGTGTTCGGACTGCTGCGCATGGTCGTCGAACCACACCGCGTCCGCATCACCCCGGTCGTCAAGAATCTCTGGTTGTCGTGGCCGACCGACGACCCGGCGCGCATCGTTGCGTTGCTGATTGGCGTTGTTGCGGTCTTCTATGTCCTGCGCGCGCTGTTTCTTGGCTGGGCCGAATGGTTCAAGGAATCGACCGTGGCGCGGTCTGCCGCGCAGGCCGCGGATCGCCTGTTTGCGCGATACCTCTCGGCCGACTACCTCTTTCATCGGCAGCGGCGCTCGGCGTCGCCGATTCAGGCGGTGGCGCGATCGACGGAGATCGCTTTTCAACTCGTTGCCGCGTCCACGCTCAATATTCTTGCGGAGTGCGCCACCACCATCGGACTGGTCGCCGTGCTGGCGTATACCGCCCCCCGCCCAGCGTTGGGCGCGGTTGCCGTCGTGCTCGGGCTTGCGGCGGTGCCGATGCTGGCCACGCGACGCCTATGGATACGATCGGGAGCGCGCCAGCATGCTCTTGAAGAGCAACAGCTCCACGTGCTGCAACAGAGCCTTGGCGCCGTCAAAGAAGTGAAGATCGCAGGCCGGGAGGCGTTTTTCGAAGCGCGCCTCCGCGCGACGCGGCGCGAGCTCTCCCACGTCAAAAGTCAGCGGGCGTGGCTTTCCGCGGCACTCCGGCTTGGCGTTGAAACGGTTCTGGTTATCTGCATGCTGGGCGTTGTCTGGCTGGTGACGCGGGGCGGCGCATCAGGTGCCGACACCGTGTCCTTGATGGCGCTCTTTGCCTACACCGGTTTTCGCGTTGTGCCGTCGGCAAATCGCATCATGTTGAACGCCGGGTATTGCCGCGAGGGCCGCGCTTTCGTCGCCGACGCGATCGCCGATTTCGACACGCTCGCTCGAACACCCGGACGCCCGCACCCACCAGAGGTTGTGGTGACCTTCCAGACGGCACTGGTGTGCGACGACGTCACGTTTGCTTATTCCGCGGATTTAGCACCGGCCGTCAGCCATGTGCACCTTCGGCTGGCGCCCGGCGAGTCGCTTGGCATCGTCGGCGCGACGGGCTCGGGCAAGAGCACGTTAGTAGATTTGATTCTCGGTTTGCTGCAGCCGACGAGTGGCCGCATTCTTCTGGACGGTGCTCCGCTGATCGGGCTCGAACGGGCATGGCAGCGCCTCATCGGCTACGTGCCGCAGGAGCCGTACCTGCTCGACGAAACGCTGCGCCGCAACATTGCGTTCGGCGTGCCAGACACGCTGATCGATGAGCGGCAGTTGGCACGCGCGTGCTCGCTGGCTCAACTCGACGAGTTGATTCGGCAGCTGCCGCACGGCATGGATACGGAGCTCGCGGAACATGGTGCGCGACTGTCCGGGGGACAGCGTCAGCGCGTCGCAATTGCGCGAGCACTGTATGCCGACCCGGCGGTCCTGGTCTTCGACGAGGCGACGGCGGCGCTCGACAACCAGACCGAACGCGAGGTAACCCAGGCGATTGCCGCGTTGCACGGCACTCGCACCCTCATCGTCATCGCGCACCGCCTGACGACAGTGCGGGACTGCGACCGGTTGATTTTCCTGCAAGAGGGCCGCGTGACCGCGGCGGGCACCTACGACGACCTGTTGAGCAACGCCGCCTTTCGGATGATGGCCGCGCGGTAGCGGCGTCTTGCGACAGCTACTCCTCGAAGGTACTGACGATCTGTTGCACCGCGGCGACGAAACGGTTGACGCTGAACAAGTCGGCGCGACCAGCCAGCATCTCGCGCAGCCGCGCCTCTTCACCGGGGTCAGTAATGGTGCGGACAATTGTGTTGGCGGCCCCTTCTTCGGTCTCGTACAACAGCGCGGGCTCGCCGCCGACGATCTCGACCTGGCCGCCGCCCTTAGGTACCCACACCAGCATGCCGCCGCACATCATTTCGGCCGGCGCCATGCCGAAGTGCTCCTCGCGCATTCCGTGAATGCCGTAGCGATAGCGCGACACCAGCCCTTGCACCTCGCCGCGGGTCAGATTGTGCCGGAATGTCACCCACGAATGCGCCGGCGTCACCGTGGCCACGACTTGTTCGAGATGCTGATGGTACGCTTTGGTGTAGCGATCCCAGGTGCCGACAATGGTCAGCGTGATGTCCGGCAGTTCGCGCCGCACGCGCGCGAGGATGCGGATAATGCGCTCGTACTCTTTTTCGGGCGAGACGCGGCCGATCGCCAGGAACGCACGTTCGCGTTGGCGCCAGGGCAGAGGGCTACCGCCGGTCACGACCGGCGGATACAGCGTCTGCGCGTCGATGCCCAGAAATCTGTGGAGGTTGGACGCGGTCCAGTTCGAGTTCGCCAGAGTCAGGTTCGCCTTCATCCGGTCCGGTGAGAAACCGGCGGCCCAATCGGCCAGCTGATAGTAGCGACTGAGAACCGGTGCCATGCCGTGATACCAGCGGAAGTCGACCTGCGGTCGAGGGCGCAGATAGGTCGGGTAGTGCACGTACTGGATGCCTCGACGGCCATAGTCAGTTTCATTGTGCACGCCGACGATGACCTCGAAGCCACCGGTCAAGCGTCTCGCGTATCGCATCAACAGCCCGGATCGAATCAGCGCCGCCGGCACAGGCAGAAGGTCCGGAGCGGCACGCCATGCTCGCGGCACCACCATCGTGTCGAAGTCACTCGAGTGCAGTGCGGTGCCGAAGAACCGGTTAATCGGCCCGATCTCGACCGGGCGCCACGACAACACCGTGACGTGATGCTCGCGGACGAGCGCCTGCAGCATCCACGCGGCGACGCCGTTGCCGCCCCCCGGCGGCTGCAGCGACGGCTGCACGAGTAGGACCTTGCGCCGCATCACTC
>JACCSI010000174.1 GCA_013813075.1 Acidobacteriota bacterium
CAGGACGACATGCTCGAAGGCGGCCACGATCGCCGCGCGCCGGACGGCGGCGCCGCCGGCAAATAGGGCGCACGGAGCGTTTGCGCGACTGCTACGGGGCAAGGTCGGGGCCGCAGCGTTCGGTCAAAGGAGAAGGTGTATGACGCGTCTCGTGATGTGCGGCGTGCTGGCTGGCGCAGTCTCGCTGGTGCAACCGTCGGTCGCCGCGCAGCGAGCCGGCGGACGTGCGCTGACGGTCGAGGATTACTACCACGTGCAGACGGTGGGGAACCCGCAGATCTCTCCCGACGGGCGCTGGGTCGCGTTCAGCGTATCCGCTCGCGTCGAGCAGGACAACAGCTCGCGCACCGAGATTCATCTCGCACCGACCGACGGGTCGGTGTCGCCGCGCCGCGTGTTGCATTACGGCCGTGACGTCGGCGATTTCTCGTGGTCGGCCGACAGCCGTCTCCAATACGGCGCCGACCGTCAGCAGTGGACGGTCGACCCGGCGACGGCCTCGGCGGTACCCGAGCCGATCACGTTGCTGCCGGATGGCGCGGTGCCAAGCGCCGATCGCAAGTGGATCGCGTTGGCCAGGGACAAGGCCCAGCCGCGACCCGCCCCGGCGCACGCCACGGAGTTCGAACGGCGCCACGAGGAGCGTTTCAAGGGCAAAACGTTCGACTGGAAGGATTTTCAACGAGACGGCCAGCCGTTTCCAGCCCCGAACCTGCGCGCGCGTCCTGCCGCCGAACTCGTCATTCAGCCGGCGTCCGGTGGCGAGGCACAAGTGCTGGTCGCGACCGACATCCGTCCGACGAACATCGCGTGGCATCCAAATGGATTGCTGCTCGCGTTCACCGCGGATCCGGATTGGCGGAACGAACTCACATACGAACGTCCAGACCTGTGGATTGCCACCACCGATGCCAAGGTCACCCGGCTTACTGATGACGGGTACGTATATGGCGACGTGGGCTTCTCGCCCGACGGCGCGTGGATGTCCTATGCGCGTTCGTTCGGCACCGACACGATCATCGAGCAGAAGCTGAATCACGGCGGGCCGCGCGATCTCTTTGTTCGCCGCGTCGGTGGCGCCGACACGATCAATCTCACAGCGAACTGGAATCTCGAGCCCGGCGACACGCAGTGGTCACCCGACGGACGGCATCTGTATTTCACGGCCGCCACCGGCGGTGAAATCCACCTGTTCCGCGTTGCCGCGGCAACCAACGCCACCGTGGAGCAGGTCACGAAGGGCGAGCGGCGGCTCAACGGGCTGACCATCGATCGCGCCTTCAAGACCATCGCCTACACGCTCGGCACGCACGCGGCGCCCAACGACGTGTTCACCGCCAGCATCGATGGCAGCGGCGAGCGCCGGATCAGTAACATCCACGCGCGACTGATGGCGGAGATTGGCTTCACGCCCACCGAGAAGCTGCGCTGGGCCAGCCGCGACGGCACGATGATCGAAGGCTGGCTCACAATGCCGTATGGCTACGACCGCGCGAAAGGCCCTTACCCGCTGATTGTCAACAGCCACGGCGGGCCGCATGCCGCGGTCGGCTATGCGTTCGACTTCAAGAAGCAGTTCTTCGCCGCCAACGGCTACTTCGTGCTGGACACCAACTTCCGCAGTTCGACCGGCTACGGTGATGCGTTCAAATGGGCCACATGGGGCGCGTGGGGCAATAAGGACGGCGAGGACGTCGTCTCGGGGATCGATCACGTGTTGCAGTCATATCCGATCGACGCCAGGCGCGTCGGTCACATCGGCCATTCGTACGGCGGGTTCATGACCAACTGGCTGATCACGCAGTACCCCGATCGCTTTGCCGCGGCCGTCTCCGGCGCCGGCATTTCGAACTGGATCAGCGACTACGGCACCGCCGACATCTACCGCACCAAGGAAACGGAGTTCTTCGGCACTCCGTGGGAGACGGAGGCGCGCGACCGGATGATCGCCCAGTCGCCGATCACGCACGCCGGCCGCGTCAAGACACCGACGCTGTTCGTTCATGGCGAAGTCGATCAGCGCGTCCCCTATGAAGAAGGCGAACAGATGTACTTCGCGCTGAAGCGGCGTGGCGTGCCGGCCAAAATGATCCAATACGCGGACCAGCCGCACGGCATCAGCGGGCATTGGAACAACGTGCACCGCATGATCAACGAACTGAAGTGGTTCCGGCAGTACTTACGCTCGCCGGCGACGACGACGACCTCGCCGCCTTGACTCCCAGGTCACACGGTTCGCACGGCGGGTCAATCGCACGAGACGCATGAATCAGCTGCCGCGCATGGCGACGGCGACCGGCGTGGTCGTTGTCACGTTGTTGAGTTGGGCCTGGATCGTGCCGATGGCGCGAGACATGTACGGCGACATGACCGGTTCCTCGGCGTGGATGATGACGGCCTCCTGGAACGCGCCGCGGCTGTTCCTTCTCTGGCTGATGTGGGCGGTCATGATGGCCGCGATGATGCTTCCGTCCGCGGCGCCGTTGCTCATGCTCTACGACGGGGTCCTCCGCAAGCGCCCTGCGGCGCCACAGGTGACGCTCCACGTCTACGCCATGGCGTCAGGCTACCTGCTGGTCTGGGCCATATTCAGTATCGGCGCGACGATCCTGCAACGCGCGCTCAGCCGAATGCTCGTGCTCAATCCGATGATGGAGATGCCCGGTCGCAACGCCGTGGCCGCGACACTGCTGCTTGCCGGGGCCTACCAGCTCACACCCTGGAAGGCGATGTGCCTGAGGCAATGCCGCTCGCCACTCACATTTGTCATGCAGCGATGGCGCACCGGGCTCGCTGGCGCGCTACGGATGGGAGCCGAGCACGGCGCGTATTGCCTCGGCTGCTGCTGGGGGCTCATGCTCCTGCTCTTCGCCGGCGGCGTGATGAACCTGACCGTCATCGTCGGACTGACGGCGATCGTGCTGATCGAGAAGCTGACGCCGATTGGCGTGCACGCCAGCCGCGCGCTGGGCGTCGTGCTTGCAGCCGCCGGCGTCTGGTTCCTGGTCTCCTAGAACAACTCGGCTTGAATGCTGGCAGCGCCTACGCGTTGGACCAGTCGAACTCGTAATAGATCCAGTTCGATTTGTCTGCGCCGACCGAGACACCATCGCTGCTGGCCTTGAACGAGCCCTGCCCGCACTCCCCGCGCTTCCAGATGAAGCCGTCCGGCAAGTCAACGTTGGCCAGGTGTTCTTCGCCCGTGACCGGATTCTTGAATGTGTCGCCGCGGCCTTCGGCGATGTTGCCGGCCCTGAAGGTGCTCTTACGGCCTTGCCCTTCGATCGTGATCGGCACCTTCTGCAGCCCCACGACCTGGAACGTTGGGCCGAGCAGTTCCCAGGGCATGCCACCGAGCTTCCCGGAGAAAATCTGCGCGAGCACGTCGACCTGCTGATCCGTGGTCGCCGGATCGACAATGAAGACGCATCGGCCATTGCCCTCGTGAATCGCCTTGGGCCAATCGATGATGGCCGCGCACTTGACACCGGACAGGTCGATGTCGCCGCACGAACCGGACGTGACGTCCATGCCGACGAGGGCTCGGCAACTACCGTCTTTCGAGTTGGGAAATCCGCCGAAGTTACAGCCGCAGCCGAAATCGCAGTTGCAGAACTC
>JACCSI010000317.1 GCA_013813075.1 Acidobacteriota bacterium
AGCGGTCAGCCCCCCGGCCGTCCGCCACAGACGTCAGTGCCACGTCCACAGCCGCCGGTCGTGTAGGGATCCGCGGCCCCTAGCCGTTTAGCATTCGTTTTCGGCTTTCAGCTATCGGTATTCGGAGACCTCGATGAGTATTCCGCGTCTCGCCATCCATCGTCCGGTGACGATGTTCATGATCAGCTTCGTGGTGATTCTGCTTGGTGCGATCTCGCTCACGCGACTCCCCGTCGACTTGATGCCGGAGAGCGAATTCCCCAGCATTACGGTCCGCGTCAACTATTCGGGTGTCGGCCCCCTCGAGATGGAGGAGCTGGTCACCCGCCCGCTTGAACAGGCCGTCTCGGCCATCGCCGGACTCGAACAGGTCAACTCGACATCCTCCGAGGGCAACAGCCAGGTCCGGCTGCAATTTGCCTGGGGAACAGACCTCAACGAAGCCGCTGACGAAGTGCGCACCCGCGTGGATCGGGTGCGCGGGCGCATGCCTGAGGACGCTGACGCACCAACGGTCTTCAAGTTCGACTCGAACTCGTTCCCGATCATCGGCATCGGCGTTGAGGGCGACTACGACCAGGTGACGCTCCGCGAACTGGCAACCAACGACCTCTCTCCGCGTCTGGAGCGGGTCGAAGGCGTGGCCGCGGTGACCATCGACGGCGGCCTGCGCCGCCAGATTCACGTCGACCTCTCGCGCGAGAAGATCACGGCGCTGAACGTTTCGATGGACCGGATCTCCCAGGTCTTGCGCAGTGAAAACCAGAACATTCCGCTCGGCGAAATCGACGACGCCGACCGCCGCTTCCTGCTTCGCAGCCCCGGCCAGTTCACGAGCATCGACGATATCCGCGACCTCATCGTCATGACGCGCGCCGGGGTCCCGGTCTATCTGAAGGACATCGCAGAAGTCACTGACGCCACCGAGGACCGCCGGTCGGTCACACGCATCAACGGCCGCCCGGGCATTCGCATGCGCGTGACCAAGCAATCGGGTAAGAACACGGTGGAAATCGCTGAGGGCGTGCGCGCGGAGATTGAGCGTATCAATCGTGAGGTACCCAGCGTGCGCCTGGCGGTCCTCGACGATCAGTCGAAGTTTATCGAGCGATCCATCCACAGCGTGCAGGAACACGCGATGATCGGCGGCGCCCTCGTCGTTCTCGTCATCTTCCTGTTCCTACGCAACATTCGTTCGACGCTGATCATCTGCACGTCGATTCCAATTTCTGTCATCGGCACGTTCGCGCTGCTCTACTTCGGCGGCTACACACTCAACACGTTGACGTTTGGCGGTCTCGCCCTGGGGATAGGCATGGTGGTCGATGCGGCGATCGTCGTCCTCGAGAACACCTATCGCCACCTCGAAATGGGCAAAGACCGCATGACCGCGGCCATCGACGGCAGCGAGGAAGTGTGGTCGGCCATTTTGGCGTCGACACTCACGCACATCGCCGTGTTCGTCCCGATGCTTTTTCTCACCGGCGTTGCCAGCATCACGTTTGGCCAGCTTGCCGCCGTCGTGTCCTTCTCGCTGGCGATGTCATTGTTCGTCGCCGTGACCATCGTGCCGGTGTTGTGCTCGCGTTTCCTTGACGCGCCCGACCACGGCGTCGGGCGAAAGGGCGTATTCGGCGCCTTGTATCGCGCCAGCGACCGCTTTCTGACGCGCATCGACGATGTGTATGCACGCACGCTGCACGTGTCGCTGCAGCATCGCCCGACCGTGTTTGCGACGGGCATCGCGCTGTTCGCCCTCTCGCTGTATCTCATCCAGTTCGTCGGTGTCGAACTGCAGCCCACCGCGGATGAAGGCGAAGTGACCGTTGACGCAGAACTCGCGGTCGGCACGCGCGTCGAGATCACCGAGCGCGTGCTCATCGGTCTCGAGGAACGCATCCGGGAACTGGTGCCGGAAGCCACGATGCTGATCACGTCCGCGTCGGGGGGCGGCGGCTTTGGCCCTGGCGGCGGCTCTGGACACCGCGGCAACGTCAACGTGCGGCTGACGCCGAAAGACGAGCGTACGCGGTCGAGCGACGACATCGCGCAGGCACTGCGTCGCGAGCTCTCCGGAGTGCCGGGCGTAATCGTGCGATCCCGGCCGTCCGGCGGTCAGCAGATGCGTGGCATGCCAGGGGGCGGCGGCGGCGATGGCAGCCGCTTCTCGGTCGAAATCCGCGGCCACGAGCTCGATGTCTCGAAGCGCATCGCCCAGGACGTCAAGACCCTGCTCGATTCGACGCCAGGGATCGCCGATTCACGCGTCGGTCGCGAAGAGGGTCGCCCGGAAATTGCGGTTCGTGTCGATCGCGACAAGGCCGCGATGCTCGGGCTGTCGGTGACGGGTGTGGCGCAAACGATCCGCACCAATCTGGCCGGGACGCAGGCGGCGATGTTCCGGTCGGAAGGCAACGAGTATCCCATCGTGGTGCGATTGCGCCAGGAGGACCGCGGCGAGATTGCGTCGGTCGGCGACGTCCTTCTCAGCACGCCGGCAGGCCAGGTAGTGCCTGCCAAGAACGTGATGGTGACGGCGCGCGAACAGGGCCCGGTTCAGATCGAGCGCAAGAATCAGGAACGGATTCAGCGGGTCAATGCCGAGGTCGAGACGACGCTGAGCGAAGCGGTGGCCGCGACGCAAGCGCGTTTGCCGGAGATTCAGGTGCCGCAAGGCTTCTCGGTTGGATTCGGCAACGAGGTCGAGGAGCAGGAAAAATCGTTCCGTGAGCTGCAGCTGGTGCTCATCCTCGCGATTCTGCTGGTCTACACGGTCATGGCGTCGCAGTACGAGTCGCTGCGCGACCCCTTCGTGATCATGTTCTCGATTCCGCTGGCATCGATCGGGGTGGTCGCAGCACTACTCATCACAGACACGCCATTCAGCATGCAGGCCTACATCGGCATCATCATGCTGGCGGGCATTGTCGTCAGCAACGCGATTCTGCTGGTCGACTACGCCAATACGCTGCGTCACCGCGACAAGATGAGCGTGCGCGATTCGATTGAAACGGCCGGCCGCCATCGGCTCCGCCCGATTCTCATGACGTCGGTCTGTACCATGCTCGGCCTTGTGCCGATGTCGCTCGGGATAGGCGAAGGCTCAGAGTTGCAGGTGCCGTTGGCGCGCGTGGTCATCGGCGGCTTGCTGACCTCGACGCTGATCACGCTGGTGTTCGTGCCGGCGATGTACACGCTCTTTGAGGAAGGCTGGCGCGGGATGTTCAAGAAGGGCCCGCCCCCGGCAGCGGTCGCGCACGAAGCACTCTGAGCTAAGCACGCAAGGCCGAGAGTAAGTCGGCAATGGTTCGGCCCGTAACCGGGTCGAACCATTCGCCCGCCACCTCCGCCAGCGGCGCCAGCACGAAATGGCGCTCGCGGAATCTCGGATGCGGCACGCGCAATCCCGCCTCGGCGACAACTTCTCCACCGTAGAGAATCAGATCCAGGTCAAGTGTTCGCGGTGCACCGGCGTACGGACGTTCGCGACCTCGGTCCCGTTCGATGTCCTGGAGCGTCGCGAGCAGTGCGGTCGCCGAGAGCGTCGTGACGCCAACCGCGGCACCATTGAGGAAGTCAGGCTGCGGTCCGACGCCGACTGGGGCGGTCTCGTGCCACGACGAGACCTGGATATTGGAAAGCACGACGTGGAGGCGCTGAATCGCGAACTCCAGGTGGGACCCGCGGTCGCCGACATTACTTCCGAGAGCGATCGCGACTCTATTCAACCCAGCGTGTGTCGAGAACCTTGCCGCGGCGTTCGTTGATCGCGAGGTGCGTCCCGATAATGTCGGTGCGGCCCTCGGATGCCTGCTCGAATACGCGGCGGTGCTCGAGCATTTCGCCGAGGATGACGCGGAGCATGCCCTGGTGGCGGGCGTGGGTGACGTGCTCGACACGGTCGCGCCATTTGTCGACGAACCGTTGGTTAGCCGCCGCATCGAGGCTGCTCAACTCGAGGACCGCTTCGTTCCCCTTGCCCTTCCGGGTCGGCTTGATGTCGGGGCGAGCCGGGTCGACCGGAATGTCGGCGCCGAGATCGAGCAGTGCATGCTGGAGCCAGGACACATGCGTCTCTTCGCGACTGATAATGTATTGATACGCGTTGTTGACGTCGTAATCAGTCACGTGGCGCGCGGCCGATTCGCGTTGCATCAGCAGGGCGAGGCGCTCGAGATAAAAATCGCGCACCAGGTGTTGGAGGTCCGCGGCATTCACGCTTTCTGCTTCTCCTTGCAGGTGATGCAGACCAGCGTCCAGGGAATCGCGTTCAACCGCGCCTCCGCAATCGGCTCTCCGCAGTCGCGGCAGAGGCCGAACGTCCCTTTTTCAATGCGCACCAAGGCCTCGTCGATGGCCTGAAGGATTTTGGCATCCGTCTGTTTGAGGCGCAGGTGGATGTGGACCTCGTTGGTCCCCGAGGCTTGATCCGCCATGTCTCCCTGGCGTCCGTTGTTGTGTTCCATGGACGTTTGAATCGCACCCACGCTCGCCGTGTGCTCGAGCTCCGCGCGCTTCTGGAGGAGAATATCCCGGTAAATCGCCACGTTCATACTTGCTCCCACAGGCCACTCGGGCGAGGGCAGTTCAATAGGACATGATATCACCCTCGCTCTACGGGGCGGGTCGGCGAGTGCTGTCACGAGGGCTGGCATCGCGTCGCATCGACGTCATGCGGGAGAGCCATTTTGGGATCAACTGGTGCTGAAGCGCGCACACCGCGACCCGCCAGAGAAGCCCGCGTGCGAGTCCAACGCTCACTCTGAGCGCAGCGTCGCCAACGGTTTGTTGTGAAGCACTTCCCACGACGCCGTGACGCCGACGAGGGCCACCAGGAGGGAGCTGATGACGATGCCGGCGAGGCTGATGAGGGGTAAGGGCGTCCATGGAATGTCGAGCGCGAAGCGGCTGATGCCCCAGGTTAGCGCGATTGACCCGACCGAGCCGATGGTGCCCGCTAGTGCGCCGAGCACGCCGTATTCAAGCAGCAGCACGCTGGCAATGGTCCGACGCGTCGCGCCAAGCGTTTTGAAGATGGCCGCTTCATACAGGCGCCGGAACTTGGTCATGGCGACCGCGCCGATCAGAATGAGCAGACCGCTCAGCATGACCAGGCTGCCGACCACCGTCACGGCCAGGGTGACGTTTTCGACGATGGTACGAATGGTCATGAGCATTTCGCGCCCATCGATCACCGATACGTTCGGAAACCGCGTGACCAGCTCCCCCTGCAGGGTCGCGCGGTCGGCGTTGGCGTCGGGGCCCCGGAAGAACGAGACGAACCCGTGAGGCGCCTGTTCCAGCACGCCCGGGCGGAACACGAACATGAACCCGCCGGCGCGACTGTCGGACCAATCGACGCGCCGCACACTCGACACCCGGGCCTCGATCACGCGACCCAGGACGTCAAAGCGGACGGTATCGCCGACGTTGATGCGAAACCGCTCGCGCAGACTCTCTTCGATCGAAACCTCACCCTGGGCGGCCGGTGTCTCATCCCAGAACGTCCCGGCCACCACGGTCTCGTTGCGTTCGAGCGCGGGCCGATAGGTGATGGTGTATTCGCGCGCGAGTGAGCCACGGCCACGCACATCTTCGTATTTGTCCAGCGACACCTCCTGGCCCTGGACACCGGTGACGCGAGCGCGCAGAACCGGCAGCAGTCGCGGCACGGGGGTCGCCGGTGGCTGCCACCGTTTGAGCAATTGCGTCATGGCCGCAACCTGGTCCTGCTGCACATCGAGCAGGAACATGTCGGGCAAGTCTGGCGACAGGTTGGCGCCAAACTCGTGCACCAGATTCTCCTGCAACGAACGCACGCCAACGATGAAGAAGCTCCCGAGCCCCACGGCCAGCAACACGATGCGTGCCTGGCTGCCGGGCCGGGTCAGCTGCAGCACGGCGTGGCGCAGCGCAAACCATCGGGTTTGCGCCAGCGGTTGAATCGCCTTGATCAGCACAATGCCGGCGAGGTGCAGCACCAGCGCCGCCGCGGCAAAGCCGACCGCGACGACCGCACCGACTTTCAGCGACCCGGCCTGCCACACGGTAAGCCCTAATAGTCCGGCAACCACACCGGCGAGCACTACCATCTGCATCACATCGAGCTTGGGCTTGCCGGCCTCGTCGCGCAGCAACAACGACGGCTTGACGTCGCGAATCTCCAGTAGCGGCATCAGCGAGAACAGCACCGACACCAGCAGCCCAATGCCAAGTCCCTGACCCACGGCACCCGCCGTCAACCCATAGTTGACAACGATCCCGGGGGTCGCCGCCGCCGCCAGCGTGGACGGGATCGCTGCAATCGCGATCGCCGCCAACACGATGCCAAACGCGCTGCCGGCAAGACCCAGCACGACCACTTGCGCCATGTAAATCGTCAGGAGCTGTCCCGATCGGCCGCCCAGGCATTTCAGGATGGCAATGCTGCGGATCTTCTGCTGCACGAAGACGCGCGTCACGCTCGACACGCCAATCCCACCCAGAATGACGATGACCAGACCAACCAGGCTCAAGTAGTCCTCGGCGCGCGCAAAGTCCTCGCCGATATCGTCTTCGGTGGCCTTATACGAGCGCACCCGCACAAATGTGTTGGTCAGGTCGCTTCGCAGATTGATGACCAGGCGGTCAAGCTCCGCATCTGGGACCTTCAACAACCGCTGGTAAGACGCGCGGCTGCCGAATGCGAGTAATCCGGTCTTCTTCAGGTCGTCGTAGCTGATGAAGACGCGCGGACCCATGCTGAACGCGCCCAGCCGGCGTCCGGGCTCACCCTCGACGATGCCGCGAATGGTGAACGGATGCGTGCCGATCAGCAGCCGATCGCCGACCGCGAGTCCGAGCAGTGCGAGCAGCTCCGGCCGCGCCAGCACGCCGAAGTTCTCCAGCAATGCATAGTCGAACGTCTGTTGATTCGCGAGTTTCAACTGCCCGAAAAACGGAAAGCCGCGCTCGACCGCGCGCAGTTCGACCATTCGCGACGCATGGCTGGCGGAGTCGGCCGCCCGCACCATCGTGCCGACTTCCACCGAGAGATGGCTCGCCGCCTGCGCAGTGCGCAAACGCTCGTCGATACGTGCGGTGAGCTTGTCGTCGAACGCCTGGTTGCTGCTGATGAGCACGTCGGCGCTGATCAGCGTCCGCGCTTCGCCGGCAAAGACACCACGGACGCTCTGAATCACGGACCGAATCGCCACAATCGACCCGACGCCAATCGATAAACAGACGAAGAAGAACAACAGCCGGCGCCAGGACGCACGCATCTCGCGCAGTGCCATCGCGACGACGAACTTCATTGCGCCGTTCCCACCGCGGCCGTGGTCAGCTCATCGACAGGACGGCCGTCGCGCAACGTCAGCTGGGCGTCGGCAATCGCCGCCACCAACGGGTCGTGCGTGACGATAACGAGCGTGGCGGAACGCGCACGACCCGCCTGCAGCAGCAAGTCGAGAATGTGCTGGCCGTTCTTCGAATCGAGATTACCGGTGGGCTCGTCGGCCAGGATCAGCGGCGGGTCATTCGCGAGCGCGCGGGCAATGGCAATACGCTGCTGTTCCCCACCCGATAACTGCGACGGATAGTGATGGCCACGGTCGTGGAGGCCGACTTCATCAAGCAACACCTGCGCGCGTCGTCGGGCATCGCGGCGGCCCGCGATTTCCATCGGCACGAGAATGTTCTCCAGTGCCGTCAGAGACGGCACGAGGTGAAAAAACTGAAAAACAAAGCCGATTTTTTCGCCGCGCAGCCTCGCCAGGCTGTCTTCGTCGAGCGTGGTGATGTCGATGCCGTCAATGAGGATGCTGCCCGAGGATGGCGCATCGAGGCCGGCGATCAAGCCAAGCAGCGTCGATTTGCCGCTGCCCGACGGCCCGATAATCGCGAGCGTTTGCCCGCGTGGTACGGCGAGACTCAAGGGCTGCAGGATCGTCAGCGGCTGGCCGCCGCTCTGCACGGTTTTGCTGACCGCCCGCAGATCAATCATCGGGAAAGGGTCGTACGCGCCTCTGCCAGGGCGGGCTCGAGGACCCGCCACACGAGATCCGCCACGATCGTGGCACCACGTGGGTTGGGATGGATGCCATCGCCCTGATTCAATGCCGGATCGCCGGCGACGCCGTCCAGCAGAAAGGGAATCAGCCGAATGTTGTAGCGCTTCGCCAATGTCAGGTAGACGC
>JACCSI010000180.1 GCA_013813075.1 Acidobacteriota bacterium
GTCGAGCACACGGCCGCATACGGCGCACGGAGACGCGATGACGGCCGACAGGAATGCATTGAGAGTTGAGCGCCAGACCCTCACCAGCGCACCACAGGAAGGTGGCTACGCCCGCTGCGCCTCGGGCTCGTCGTCTGGCAACTCAATCTTGATGGCCTCGCCCCACAGCCGGTCGAGCCCGTAAAACTGCCGCGCGTTGGTCGAGAAGACGTGCACGACGAAATCGAAGTAATCGAGCAGGATCCACTCCGCACGCTGATAGCCTTCGACGTGCGTCGGACGAACTTTCTTCGCTTTGAGCGCTTCTTCGATCCCATCCGCAATGGCGTGCACCTGCCGCGGGTTGGAACCCGTGCAAATCAGAAAGAAGTCGGTAAAGGCTGCCGTCTTCCTGAGATCCAGAACGAGCGCCTCGGTCGCTTTCTTACCCCTTGCTGCCTCGACGGCCGTTTTCAACTGACTCGGCAAACGGGGCGTGGCAGCCTTTTTTGTCCGCGGACGTGTTGTCTTTGCCATGCAAGCTACTTTCCAACAGGCGCATCGGGTGGGCCGAATGGGCGCGGTGCGGTGGGTGCATCGGGAGCGTCGCGATATAACAAGTGGTGCGCAATGTACGCCGCGATTGGAGACGGGACCAAGCCGGTCAGCGACTCGCCGCGAGCCGCGCGGTGACGGATGTCGGTTGACGACACATCAGGGGTATTCGCGTCGATCAGCACGACGCGGGGTTCTGTCGACTGAGCGATCTGCGACAGACCTGCCAGACGCTCGGCGAGCGATGGCAGCAGGTTCCGTAACATGTCATTCGTCATTCCGGGCCGTGCGACGACAGCAAAGTTCACGAAGTCCAGCACCTCGGGATAGCGATACCAGGTGGCAATTTCCGAAAACGCGTCGGCGCCGATGATGAAGAAAATCTGCAACGCGGACAGGCCCTCAGCGTGGAGAGCGCTGAGCGTATCGTAAGTGTATGACAGGCCGTCGCGACGCAGTTCCAGATCGGAGACCTCCCATCGCACCTGGTCGTCAGATGTGGCGGCGTCGGCAACCGCCACGCGAATCATCTCCAAGCGATGATACTCGGACGCTCGCGGGCTGCCAGCGCGATGCGGGGGGCGTGCGGACGGGATGAACCTGACGACGTCCAGCGCAAGCGCCTGTTGCGCCGCCCGTGCGGCGGCAATGTGACCGTTGTGAATCGGATCGAACGTCCCGCCAAGCAGGCCCACTCGGGGGCGCCACATCATTTGCGGCGAGAATCCTTGCCCTTGCGCGGAGGGACGAGCGCGGGATTGTAGTCAGGGTCTGGCGCGTCGGGCTCGCGCCCTGCGCCGGCGGCCGTCGGGGCGAACTCTTCGTCGAGCAGCGCCTGGGCCGCGATCTCGGCTTCACGCGCCGCCGCAATATGCGGCCACGCGGCTTCCAGCAACGCCGGGACGCCCTCTCCCGTGACTGCTGAGACGCGAATGAAGCGGAGATCCATTTCGCGAGCGCGCGCTTCGAGTTTCGTGACGCGCACCGGATCGTCCACCGCGTCGATCTTGTTGGCGACGACCAACTCGGGTTTTCTCAGCAGTTCGCGGCTGTACAACTCGAGCTCTTTGCGGATCGTGTCGAAGTCTTCAACGGGGTCACGTCCTGACGCTCCGGACACGTCGACGAGGTGAATCAACACCTTGGTGCGTTCGATGTGTCGCAGAAACTGGTGGCCGAGTCCGTGCCCGTCGTGTGCGCCTTCAATGAGTCCAGGTACGTCGGCGACGACGAAGCTGCGGGCGTTGCTCAACGTCACGACGCCGAGGTTTGGCGTCAAGGTTGTGAACGGGTAGTCGGCGATCTTCGGTTTTGCCGCGGAGATGCGCGCGATCAGCGTCGACTTGCCGGCGTTGGGGAAACCGACGAGGCCGACATCGGCCAGCAGCTTCAACCGCAGCCGGAGATGGGACTCCTCGCCGTCTTCGCCGGGTTGATGTTTGCGAGGGGCGCGATTGGTAGATGTCGCGAAATGTGCGTTACCCAGCCCGCCGCGTCCGCCCTTGGCGACGAGCACGCGTTCGCCTATCCGAGTCAGGTCGGCGAACTCATCCGCCGAGTCCGGCACGAAAGGGTCGTGTTTGTAGACGGTGGTGCCGACGGGGACCGGAATGACGAGGTCGTCGGCGTCACGCCCGGTGCGCATCGAGCCCTCACCCTGTCCGCCGCGGTTGGCGGCAAATTCGGGGGTGAAGCGGAAATGCACGAGAGTATTGCGGTGAGGGTCGGCGATCAGGTACACCGATCCGCCTTTGCCCCCGTTGCCGCCATCCGGGCCGCCGCGCGGGACGAATTTTTCGCGGCGGAAACTCAGGGCGCCACTGCCGCCGTGGCCGGCGGCCACATGAATGTCTGCTTCGTCGACGAACATATCGTCGCCATCGAGCGCAAGTCGTCAGGAATCCTGCGACGACTGGCGCCTTTGACGGCTGGTGCCTACTCTGTAACGGGGTGAATGCTGATCAAGCGGCCGCGGGAGCCGTGGTCTTCGAACTTGACCCTGCCCGAGATCTTGGCAAAGAGCGTGTCGTCTTTGCCGAGGCCGACGTTGAGTCCGGGCATGAACTTGCGGCCGCGCTGACGCACGAGGATGGAGCCGCCGGTCACCACGTTGCCGTCGTGGCGCTTCACGCCCAGTCGCTGAGAATTACTATCGCGTCCGTTACGCGAACTTCCCTGGCCTTTTTTTGTTGCCATGACGAAACACTCACTTTGGCGGGACACTTACGCGGCGGCGGGCCAGACGCCACGCCTTCTAAGCCCCGCGCGATTACAGCTGGATATCGGTGATGCGGACGCGCGTGATGTGGTCGCGGTGTCCCTTGGTGCGCCGGTACTGCTTACGCCGCTTCTTCTTGAAGATGCGGACTTTGACGCCACGCTTCTGCGAATCGACGACGCCGAGCACTTTTGCGCCAGAGACGAACGGCGCGCCGGCCATGGTTTCGCCGGCGTCCTTACCGACCAGGAGGACCTGATCGAACGTGAGCTCGGTCCCCGTGTCGTTGGCGTGACCGCTGATCTCGATGACGGCGCCCGGTTCGACCCGAAATTGCCGGCCCGAGGCCTGGATAATGGCAAACACAGTAATTTCTCCGAAGAAAACTGGAACTTCCGAGTGTAACACAGGGTTAAGGGCGGCGAGGCTTGGCGAGACCGGTGGAAAACGGACCGGGCGCGTCCGCCAAAGGCCACGGCGGTCCTATTTCAGAAGCACGCGGGTGCCGCGGATTTTCTGCGCCGTCATCGTGTTGAGAAACGTCGGCAGCAGCCGGTCCATTAACTCGAAGAATGAGGACAATGGCGGGGTCTGCGTGTTCTGGTTGTAGAGAATTTCTTCGCGAAACGTCTCGGTGTATAGAGTCTCGCCGGTCTTGCCGTCGATGAACACAAATGTCGGGCGCAGAATGAACCCGCTGCGCTCCATGTAGACGCGCTGGGGGACGACTCGGCGACGGCCGAACTCGTCGTAGGTCTCCTGCTCACGCTGTACGAAGCCAGAGGTTGTATGCGGCCGGAACAGCACCGTGCCCGTAACGATGAGCGGACTTTGATGTTCTT
>JACCSI010000373.1 GCA_013813075.1 Acidobacteriota bacterium
GACTATGCCCGTGCGGGCAAGTCGGACGGCGCAACGACATCCGCCGGCAAAAGCGACAGGCACTCGTCGTCGGGCGACTCCAAGTTCGAGAGTAAAGGCGACGGCAAGGGCGATAACAAGAGCGACAACAAGAACGATAGCAAGGGCGACACTAAGGCCGAGGCCAAGAGCGATTCGAAATCCGAATCCAAGAGCGAATCGAAGTCCGAACAGAAGTCCGACTCCAAGTCCGACTCGAAGCCGTCATCGTCCTGATTGCGGACGTCGCCTACAGAGACGCGTCGCGCACAAAAACGCCATCATTCCGCCGCGTGTTTCGGCGTGCCGACGTGGGCTAGGTCCGTGACGCCGGCGTCAGGTCGAGGCTGTCCAGATACGCGCGAAACGGCTCCGCGAGATCCGGCCGGCGCAAGGCAAAATACACCACCGCCTTGAGATACCCGAGTTTGTTGCCGGTGTCGTGCCTGACGCCGGCAATCTCACACGTATAAATCGGTCGCGACTGTAGAAGGCGGCGCAAGCCGTTGGTCAATTGGATCTCGCCGCTGTGGTCGGCGTCCGTTGCCTCCAGCGCAGCGAAGATGTCGGGCGTCAGGATATAGCGCCCGATGATGGCAAGATTCGACGGCGCTTCGTTCGGCGCCGGCTTTTCGACCAGGTCGCGGACGCGATGGACCCCGGGGAGCAGCAGCTCGGGATCGATATCGACGATGCCGTAACTCGCGACATCGCTCTCGGGCACACGTTCGACGGCCAGCACCGGGCCATCCAGCTGCTCGTAGACGTCGATCATCTGGCGAAGGGCCGGCGGGTCGGCGTCGATGACATCGTCGGCGAGCACGACCGCGAACGTCTCGTTGCCGACGACCGCCTGCGTGATCAGCACCGCGTGTCCCAACCCGAGCGGCTGACCCTGGCGCACATAGCTGACGTTGATCAGATTGGAAACTTTGCGGACGTCCTCGAGCAGCTCGAGCTTGCCGCGGGCTTCGAGGAAAGTTTCCAGTTCCGCCGACACGTCGAAGTGGTCTTCAATGGCGTTCTTACCGCGGCCCGTGACGAGAATGAGGTTGGACACGCCCGAGGCGACCGCCTCTTCGACACCGTACTGAATCGTCGGCTTGTCGACGAGCGGCAGCATTTCTTTCGGTTGTGCCTTGGTCGCGGGAAGAAATCGCGTGCCTAATCCTGCTGCGGGGAAGACGACCTTTCTGACGGGCGCTGCCATTCAGGTAGGATACATGAACGCCACGCTGGCACCGGATCCCGACCGGACTCCAACAATGCTTGATGCCGCCTACGTCCGCGAAAATGTCGACCACGTCCGGAAACGGCTGGGCGCGCGCGGTGTCGATCTGACGACCGAACTCGAACACCTTGCCACCCTCGAAACCGCGCGTCGCCGCGCCATTCCCCAGGTCGAAGGTCTGAAGCGCGAGCAGAACACGGCCGGGGACGAGGTCGCGCGCGCGAAGCGCAATGGGCTCGATGCCAAGCCGCTCTTCGAGGCGAGCAAGCAGCGCGCGCAGCGCATCAAACAGCTTGAGATCGAGCTCGACTCCATTGAGGGTCAACGCGGCAGGTTGTTGCAGACGATTCCGAATCTCCCACACGAGAGCGTGCCCGAAGGGAAGGGCGCCGACGACAACGTGGTCGTCCGTACCTGGGGGGCACAGCGGCAGTTCGACTTCGAGCCCAGAGCGCATTGGGATCTCGGCGTTGCCCTCGGGATCCTTGACTTCGAGCGCGCCACCAAGATCTCCGGGTCACGCTTTGCCGTATTGATGGGCGCTGGTGCGCAACTCGAGCGCGCGCTCATCAACTTCATGCTGACCCTGCACTCGAACGAGCATGGCTACACCGAGGTCGAACCGCCGTTTCTCGTCAACTCGGCGGCGCTGTTCGGGACGGGACAGCTGCCGAAGTTCGAACAGGATTTGTTCAAGATCGCCGGCGACTGGGACTTGTATTTGATTCCGACGGCGGAAGTGCCGGTCACGAATCTGTATCGCGGTGAGATTCTCGACGCGCGTCTCTTGCCGATCAAGTATGCGTCCTACACGCCGTGTTTCCGCAGCGAAGCGG
>JACCSI010000394.1 GCA_013813075.1 Acidobacteriota bacterium
AGGCCCGTCTGGTCACGGTCAACGACCTCTACGCGTTCGAGCCGGGCGTGCAGGTCTCTCTTGATCCGTTCATCGACATCATCGGCCGGAATTTCAAGCAGCCGAAAGAGGGACTGGGTTTCGATAACAGTGAAACCGCGCACATGTGGCGCACGATGATGTATCCGGACAATCCGCTGTGAGCGGACAGACGTTCAGTTCAAGGTTACAAGTTCAAAGTTCACAGCAGTCAAGAGTCGGAGGCGGGGGCTTTTGCACTTTGTACGTTGCACTTTGCACTGATGACATCCCTGACGCGGGCCATCGGTCTGCCCCACGCGACGGCCATCGTCGTGGGGATCATCATTGGCGCCTCCGTGTTCGTGCAGGCATCGGAAATTACCGCGAAGGTGCCGTCGCTGCAGGCTGTCACCCTGGCGTGGGTCACAGCGGGCCTCCTCACTATGGGTGGGGCGCTGGTCTGTGCCGAACTGTCGTCGGCTTTCCCCCGCACCGGCGGCGTCTACGTCTTCCTGCGTGAAACCTACAGCCCCGCCCTTGGCTTTCTCTGGGGCTGGGCGATGTTCTGGAGCATGCACACGGGCATTGCGGCGGCGATTGCCACCGTGTTCGCGCGATACGCCGGGTACTTCGTCCCGATGGGCGACTCGGCACTGCGCGCCGTGGCGGTCGGCGCCATTCTTGTGCTCTCCGCCGTCAATTACCTCGGCGTCAGGTTCGGTACGCGGGTGCAGACGACCTTTACGGTGGTCAAGGTCCTGGCGGTCCTCGCCATCATCGTCGCCGGCATGGTGCTCGATCCGGGACCCGCAGTTGCTGCCGGAGGGGACGTTGCTGCCGCATCATTCGGCGCCGGCGATTTTCTACTGGCCGTGGGGGCCGGCCTGTTCGCGTTTGGCGGCTGGCACATGGTTACCTACACCGCGGAGGAAACCAAAGACCCGGAACGCACAATTCCGCGCTCGCTGGTTCTCGGCACGCTGATCGTCACCGCGTGTTATGTCGGGCTGAACATTGTCTATCTCTCCGTGTTGCCGATCGACCGTGTCATCGCTTCGTCGCGTGTCGCTGCGGACACCTTCGAGGCGTTGGTCGGGCCATGGGGGGGCAGCTTCGTCTCGGCCCTGGTCATGCTCTCCGCGTTCGGTGCGCTCAACGGCGTCATTCTCGCCGGGCCTCGGGTGTATTACTCGATGGCGCGAGACGGCATGCTCTTCAAGGCCGCCGCCAAAGTGCACCCGCGGCATCACACGCCGGCCCGCGCGATTGTTCTGCAGGGGGTGTGGGCGGCGGTGCTCGTCCTGACGGGCACGTATCGCGAGCTCTTCACGCGCGTCATTTACACCGAGTGGATTTTCTTCGCGCTGCTGGCGATCGGCATCATCATCCTGCGCCGGCGCACCGATTACGCGCCGCAGTGGCGGATGCCGGGCGTTCCGGCCATCCCCATCGTCTTCGCGGTGGTGTCGTTGGCGATCGCGTTCAACCAGATTCGTGTCGACCCGCTGAACAGCGCGATCGGTCTGGTGATCGTGTTGGCGGGCCTGCCGGTGTACTGGGTCTGGGGCAGAACGTCGCCGCCGGACGGCCCTGCGATGGGAGGCACATGATGGCAGCCCTGCCGCGCGGCCCACGGGCGGCGCGGCGCTTTCTGCCCGTCGGGGAGAACGATGCGAGCAGGTGAGACATGGATAGAGTGGTCGAGCATCGCGGTTGCACGCTGGCGTATGACCTTTGCGGCAATGGTCCCAATGTGTTGTTCATTCAGGGCGCCGGCGTCCACGGCGCCGGCTGGGAGACACAAGTCACGTCCTTGTCCGCTGACTTCACCTGCTCGACCTTCGACAATCGCGGCATCGGTCGAAGCCAGCCGGCGGTGGCGTCGATGACTCTCGAAGGATTGGCGGACGACGCCGCGGCCGTGATGGACGCGGCAGCGTGGGACCGGGCCCATGTCGTGGGGCACTCGATGGGCGGACTCATTGCCGTGTATCTTGCGCTGGCGGCGCGTCACCGCGTCCGCAGCTTGAGCCTGCTCTGCACCTTTGCTCGCGGCGGAGCGGTGGCGCCGATGCCCCCGCGGATGATCTGGCACGGCGCGCGATCACGCATCGGCTCTCGCGCCATGCGTCGGAAGGGCTTTCTTGGCTTGCTGCTGCCTCCTGGGGGGTGCCGGGCGCGGACGTCAGCCCTGAGCGGCTCGCATCGCTGTTTGGCCACGACATTGCGGACCAGCCACCGGCGACGCGGCATCAACTGCGGGCAATGAAGGCTGCGGACGCCTCGCCGAGATTGGGGGAGTTGGCGACGCTGCCGACCCTGGTCGTGAGCGCCGCGCATGACCCGATTGCACCGCCCAGCGCCGCCCGCGCGCTTGCCGCCGGCATCCCGGGTGCGGTCTACCGCGAAATCGACGACGCCTCGCATGGACTACCGATTACCCATCCCGTGCGCGTCAACGACCTGTTGCGAACGCATTTCGCCTAAACTCCCGGTTCGGGTTTGTGGAGGGTCCATTGACGACGCGTCTTCTTGCAGCAGTTGCCCTGGCACTCGCAATTGCCACACCGCCCCTTGCCGGTCAGCGTGCGAACGCGGCAAACGAGGCGGTCGATCACATCTTTGCCAAGTGGACGACAGCGACGCCCGGCTGCGCGGTGGGCATCAGCGTCGACGGACAAACGGCTCTCACGAAGGCGTATGGCATGGCGGACCTTGAACACGAGGTCGGGAACACGCCGGAGACGATTTTTGAGGCCGGGTCGGTAGCCAAGCAGTTCACCGCCGCGGCGGTCCTGCTCCTCGCCCGCGACGGCAAGCTGTCGCTCGATGACGCCGCCCGCAAGTACATCCCGGAGCTGCCGGAGTACAACACGCCTCTGACCATTCGTCACATGCTCAACCACACGAGCGGTCTGCGCGACTGGGGCAGTGTCGCGGGGATCGCCGGATGGCCGCGCACGACTCGCGCCTACTCGCATGCTCACGTCCTCGATATCGTGAGCCGCCAGCGCGCGCTCAATTTCATTCCGGGCAGCCGCTGGTCCTACAGCAACACCGGCTTCAACCTGGCAGCGGTACTGGTGTCGCGCGTCAGCGGGATGTCGTTTGCGGAGTTTTCGCAGCAGCGAATCTTCGGGCCGCTCGGCATGACCCGCACGTCGTGGCGCGACGACCATCGCCGCATCGTCAAAGGCCGCGCCGTCGCCTATTCGGAAGACGGCGGCGCATATCGCACCCTGATGCCATTTGAGAGCGTCCACGGTAATGGTGGGCTGCTGACGACCGTGGGCGATCTATTGACGTGGAATCACAACTTCAGTACGCCCGTCGTCGGCGACGCGGCCTTTGTGCGCGACCAGGAAGCCGCCGGAACGTTCAACGACGGACGGGCGCACGGATACGCCCTCGGGCTCATGGTGGGCAAGTTCAAGGGCGTCCGCACGGTGGAACACAGCGGGTCCACTGCGGGGTATCGTGCGCACTTGAGCCGATATCCCGACGAGGAACTATCGGTGGCTGTGCTTTGTAACGGCAGCAATGGCAACGCCACCGCATATGCGAACGCCGTTGCCGATACGTATCTCGGAGACCGCGCCCGGCCACCCGTCGAGGCGGCGGCGGCACACGTGCTGACGCCGGAAGAACGTGCGCGCGTCACCGGTCTCTACAAGAGCAGTCTGACCGGTGAGGCCGTGAACATCGTCGCCACCGACCTGGGCGTGCGCTTTGAGCGCGGCACGTCGTTTCTGCCGATCTCGGCCACCCGATTTGTCTCGGCGGGCGGCGACACATGGGTGGTGAACGGCTCTACCGCGCGCCTCACCGATGCGTATGGCTCGGTCGAAAGCTACGAACCCACCCGTGCGGCCGTTCCGACGGCTGCCGAACTGCAGGCGCTTGCAGGTGTCTACTCCAGCGCGGAGGCCGAGATCACCATTACCGTCGCCGTCGAGAACAGCGAGTTGGTAATCAAGCGCCGACCAGACGCAACGATTCGCCTGACCCCTCTCTATTCGGATGCGTTCAGCGGTCAGATTGGCACGGTCATCTTCCGACGCGCCGCCAAGCGGGTGACCGGATTGAGTGTCGTCCAGGACCGCGTCTGGGACCTGAGATTCGTGCGCGAAGCAGACCGCGCTCGACGTCAGAGCTCGAGCCTCAACAGGTCACCGGAGATCGAGGCACAGGCCAAGCGATGAAACCCTTGACGGTACTGCTGGCGATCATCAGCATGGCCATGAGCGTCGCCGCCCAGTCGTTTCCAGACGGCAATCGACGGACGAAATTGAGCACCGCCTTTCCGGCCATCGACCAGCAGTTCAACGACTTCGTGCGGCGTGAACATATTCCCGGAGCGGTGTGGGGCATCATCGTCGATGGTGACTTGGCGCATGTGGGCACGGCCGGACTCCGCGACGTGGCGTCAAAGGCGCCGGTCACCACGGATACCGTCTTTCGCATTGCGTCGATGACGAAAAGTTTCACCGCGATGGCAATCATGAAGCTTCGGGAAGAGGGCAAACTGTCCTTGGACGACCCGGCCGAGCGCTACGTCGAGGAATTGAAGTCTCTGAAATACCCGACCAGCGATTCGCCACGCTTGACCATTCGCCATCTGTTGTCGCACGCGACAGGATTTCCCGAGGACAACCCGTGGGGAGATCAACAACTGGCCGCCACCGACGAACATCTGTCGGCCATGATGCGCGCGGGCATCCCGTTTGCGAACACGCCGGGCGTCGCCTACGAGTACTCCAACTACGGCTTTGCCATTCTCGGCCGTATCGTCACCATCGTGTCGGGGCGTCCCTACCGCGTCTACCTTGCGGACCACATCTTGAAGCCGCTCGGGATGGCATCGACGACGCTGGAACCGACCGAGGTGCCGGTCAATCGCCTCGCGCATGGCTATCGGTGGGAGGATGAGCACTGGAAGCAGGAGCCGCAGTTGCGCGACGGGGCGTTTGGCGCCATGGGCGGGATGTTGACATCCTTACACGACCTCGCGCGCTACGTCTCGGTGTTCGTGGGCGCATGGCCGCCGCGCGACGGGTTCGAGACGGCGCCGGTCAGCCGCGCCGCGCTGCGCGAAATGCAGCAGGTGTCGCGGCCACGTCCATCGTCGGTCACTCGGGGGGAGAGCGGTGCGGTGCAGTTGAGTGCCGGGGGC
>JACCSI010000425.1 GCA_013813075.1 Acidobacteriota bacterium
GGCGTTGAGCGCGCGGAGCGTGACCGTATCAAGGCCGAGCGTCTGTGCGATCCGGTCCATGTGCACTTCGGCGGCAAACTGTGTTTGCGGCGCGCCGAATCCGCGGAAGGCACCGTTTGGCGGTGTGTTGGTCCGCATCGCCCGCCCATGAATGCGTACGTGGTCACACCGGTACGGACCCGAGGCGTGAATCAGACCGCGCGACAGGACCACGGGGCTCAGCGTGCAGTAGGCTCCGCCATCGAGCACCACCTCGATGTCCATGGCGACCATGCGCCCATCGCGCTTGACGCCGGTCCGGTGACGCACGATCGAGGGGTGGCGCTTCGTGGTCGCGAGCAGGTCTTCAACACGGTCATAGATCAGCTTGACGGGTCGCTTGCCTTTCAGGGCCAGCAATGCCGCATGGCAGGCGATATGGGACGGGTATTCTTCCTTGCCGCCGAAGCCGCCGCCCGTTTCCGTCTGGACAACACGAACGCGCTCGGCCGCCATCCCCAGCGCGACGCACAGCGCGCGATGGACATAGTAGGGACACTGCATTGAGCCGTAGAGCGTAATGCCGCTGGGTTCCGGAACGGCGATCACGCCGTTGGTCTCGATGTAGAGCTGTTCCTGATGCGCGGTCCGGTATTCGCCGGTGATCACGACGTCGGCTTCTTCGAACCCCTTCGCGATCGATCCCTTGTCGATCGCAATGGTCTTGAAAATGCGTGTGGATCGCTCGGGGTCGAACATCGCCGGTTGCGGGCTGTACTCGATGTTGACGGTCGCAGCCGCAAGCCGCTCGCGGTCGGCATGCGCGAGCAGGAGAATCGGCTCCGCATGATGATAAATCTCGTGCTCGGCGAGGCATGGCTGATCGTCCTCGATTGAGGCGACGATGTTTCGCCCCGGAACGTCGCGAAAATCGACGACCGTAAAGCCGGCGAGGTCGAAGTCCAATCGGATTGAATTGAGCCGGCCGCGGGGAATCGTCGATCTGATGGTGCGCCCGTGCACCATTCCGGGGAATGTGAGGTCGTCGATGTAGTTCGCGGCGCCGGTGACCTTGGCGTCAGAATCCTTGCGCCGAACGTTGCGACCTACCGCGCGGCCCACGGGGGTGACTGTACCATCTCAGGCGCGCCGTCCATAATCCTCGGGAGGCGAGCGACGCAAACGGTGTTCAGCCGCCGGCGATCGTCGGCACCACTTCGACGACATCCCCGTCGGTCACGGGGTACTGGCGGACGCCGTGGAGCAGCATCACGTCATTGACGGCGATGTTGTAGATCGGATCCTGCAACTCGCCGGCGAGGCCCGGCACCTTGCGGTCGAGGGCCATGAGCAGCGACGCCACGTCGCGCACGTGTTCGTCGATCACCACCTCCGGGCCCGCTTTGCCGTGAAGCATTGCCGGGAACCGCACCGTCACGCTCATCGCGACGCACCCATCGTCGTCAATAACTCCGCACTGAAGGCCTCGTTGGGGACGCCTTCTTGAGTCAGGCTTGAAATCTCGTAGAAACGCGACAGCATCCGGTCGAACTCCTGCCGATCGATGTGCTCACCCTTGAATGGCCCTGACGTATTCGGCTCATCGAACCAGCGGTCGGGCAGCGTGTCGTCCTTGCGGCGGACGCCAAGGCGATAGTTGATCAGGCGCTCGACGCCCATGATGTTGAGACCGACGCGATCGAGCTCGCCGAGCGAGAATTGCAGTCCGGTGACGTTGGCGAGTTGCTGCTGGAATTCTTCCATTCCTGGCAGCGACGGGCTGTTGAACAACTTGGTGGTGAAGCGGCACATGCCGACGGAATCGCCCACTGCGTAGATGTTCTCACAGGCGCGCACGGCACGTTCCTTGTCGATGTAGCTGTTGGGCTCGGCGCTGACCGGGCCGCCATAGAGCTCGGCCTTGAACGCCGGGTCGTCGTTGATCTTGGAATTGATCTCGAGCGTCACGCGGTTGCGCAGGTGGTCCATGCCGCGCGTGGCCACCGCCAGACCGAGCGCGAACGCTTTCAGGATGCGGGCGTCGTGCGGATCGCTCTGCCAGAGGCCCTTGACCGTCATGCGGTATTTCAGCGCTTCGACCGGATAGTGGCCCCGTTCCACCGCGCGGGCGCTGTCGGCGAGCACGTTCCCAAACCCTCGCGGCCCGACGTCATGAACAGGAGTTGCTCGACAAGCAGAGCATCCCCCCACGTGAGGGCGAGTCCGCCGGTGTCGGCGCTGGTGATGATGCCGCGCTGATACAGCTCGAACGCCCACGCCAGGGCCGAGCCCATCGACGCGGTATCCAGACCAAGGTCGTTGCAGATGTTGTTGAGGCGAATCACGGCTTCGACGCTATCGATGCCAAGGTTCGGGCCGAACTTGCCGAGCGTCACGTACTCCGGCCCGTCGCCTGTGCCGTAACGATCGGACTCACCAGTCTTGAGGTCGTTGAGCGGGCGGCAATTCACGGGGCATCGAAAGCAGCCCTCCATGCCCGGCCGATACTGATCGATGTGCTGCGCGTCGAGTGCGTCGGTCCACGTCGTTTCCTGATTGTTCTTCGTCCCCATCGCACCAAGAATGCGGCTGGGTTTGTAAAGGAACGGGGTTCCCACCACAGAGAGCGCGTTCTTGACTACCGAGGTGCCGAGCAGCTTCTGTGCGATGTGGCGGTTGTACGGCTTGTACGGCTGCGCCGACGGCAACTCGCGCGTCGGCGAAAGTGTCACGATCGCTTTGAGCTGAAGCGAACCCATCTTGGCGCCCGGCCCCCCGCGCGCGTAGATCGCTTTGGGGCCGCCCATGATGCCGCTGGTCAATACCAGGTTCTCACCGGCGCGGGTGATGCTGACCATGGACATATTGCGCCGCCACACGCCGCCCAGATCGCGGGCGATGGCATCGCGCAGGTCGATGTTGTCCATGCCGACGTACGCGCCGGCATCCTCGAATGCGACCCGGCCTTCGCGAATGACTATCAGCGACCACGACGGCGCACGGCCGTATAACACGATGTGGTCGAAGCCGTTCATTCGCAAAAACGACGGAAAGTAGTCGCCGGCGTTGCAGTCCATCAGCACCCCGGAGTCCGGCGACCACGAGGTGCAATTGCCGCGGGCCGCGCTCGGGACGAGGCCCGTGAGGGGGCCGGATCCAAAGATCAACGGCACCTCAGCATCGAGTGGGGTCTTGGATTCGTCGAGTAGGCGATAGAGGTAATACATGTTCGCGCCGCGCCCGCCGAGCAGCGCTCGCGCCACCGCCAACGGCGCGTAGGCGCTCTGCGTTTCGCGACGTTCCAGGTCGACGAACAGAGTCGCGCCCTGCGTGGCATACTGCGGTTCGCGCGGCATCTCGGCGAGGAGCGCAGCCACGCGATCGCGAATTCCCATAGCGGCGAGTATATCGCCTCTTGAACGACCGTTTAAAGCCACGACCGGGTCAGGACGCGTCTCGAATTCAGGAGCGCGCGCGCCTATAATGGGCCTTCCTTGGAGGCCTCATGCGTTCGTCCATCCTTGTCGCACTCACTGGCGTGCTGCTCATCGTGACCACCCCGCAGGCCCAGGTGCCGGGTGACCGGCCCGCCGGCAACATTCGCGGCACGCGCTCCGTCGCATTAGGGCGCAACGGCATGATTGCGACCAGTCAGGCCCTGGCGTCCGCCGCGGGACTCAAGGCGCTGCAGGATGGCGGCAACGCCATCGATGCGGCCATCACCGCGGCAGGGGTGCTTGCCGTCGTTGAGCCGTCGATGAACGGCATCGGTGGCGACCTGCTCGCCATCGTCTGGGACGCGAAAACGAAAAAAGTCTACGCCCTTGATGCCACCGGGCGCTCGGCCTACGGCGCGACGCCGGAAGAGTTCGCCAAGCGGGGGCTCAAGTCGATGCCCGGAAGCGGTCCGCTGTCCGTCGATGTGCCGGGAGTCGTCGATGGCTGGAGTCAGCTGCTCACGCGCTTTGGGACCATCAATCTGGCCAAGGCGTTGCAGCCGGCGATCAAATATGCGCGCGATGGCTTTCCTGTTCAGGAAATTATCGCCGACGACTGGAACGACGCCGCCAAACGGCTTTCGCAGGATGCGGCGGCGGCGAAAACCTTTTTGCCGAACGGGCAGCCGCCACTACACGGTGAGGTCTTTGCCAACCCTCGCCTGGCGGCGACGCTGGAGCTGATTGCCAAGGGGGGTCGCGACGCGTTCTACAAAGGCACCATCGCGCGCGCGATTATTGCGGACATGCGAGTCCGCAATGGGCTGCTCGACGAGCGCGATTTCTCAGAGCACAAGTCGGACTGGGTTGAACCGATCCAGACGACCTATCGCGGGCACGACGTGCTCGAGATGCCGCCAAGCACTCAAGGATTCGTTGCGCTCGAGATGTTGAACATCCTCGAGGGTTTCGACATCAAAGCGCTCGGTCATAACACGGCCGAGTACCTGCACCTGGTGATCGAAGCCAAGAAGATTGCGTTTGCGGACCGCGCCGCCTACCTCGCCGACCGCGATGCGATGGCCAAGGACGCGCTCAAGACCCTGCTCTCGAAAGATTACGCCGCCATGCGGCGCAAAGAGATCAGCATGGAGAAAACGGGAAATTACAAGCCGGGCGGGCTTGGCGCGACGACCTCACAGGACGTCGATTTCACCGGTGCCGATCTCGGCGACACGATCTACATGACCGCCGCCGATGGACAGGGCAACGTCATCTCGCTGATTCAGTCGCTCTTCGGCAGCTTTGGCGCCGGCATTGTCGCGGGCGACACCGGCATCACACTGCACAATCGGGGGTCTGGCTTCAACCTCACCGCAGGCCATCCAAACGAGATTGCCCCGCACAAGCGACCGCTGCATACCCTCGTGCCCGCAATGATCCTCAAGGACGGCAAGCCGTTTGTGTCGTTCGGCGTCATGGGTGGCGACAATCAGGCGCAGGCACACGCACAAGTAGTGATGAACCTGATTGACTTTGGCATGAACATCCAGACGGCTGGTGAAGTGGCGCGAATGCGCCACGGCGGCCAGGAGCTGTCGCTCGAAAGCGGCATTGGCGACGAGGTCCGCACGGCACTCTCCGCGCGCGGTCACAAGCCGCGCGATGGACGCGGCGCGATGGGAGGCTTCCAGGGGATCATGATCGACCCGCGCACGGGCGTGCTCATGGGGGGATCGGATCTCAGAAAAGACGGGCTCGCGATCGGCTGGTGAGGAGCGAGAGGGCCGATGAACTTCAGATCGTGACGACGATCTCGTTCGAGGCGGGGCCTGCGCCGCAGCCGTTCCTGGCACGAATGCGTGCGTAATACCGTCCCGGCGGCGCGACGGTGCTGACCGTTGTCGTTGCGCCAAGCGGCTGCACCAGGACGTTCGATAATCCCGGCCCAGACCCGACCTCGATCACGTAGTCGTGGGCGGCTGCAGCGCCGGACCACACCAACACCACGAACGCTCCGCTCTGCGAATACTCGAACGGCGAAGGCGAGCTGGGCACCGCACACGGCGGCACCGCGCTCGGCGGCACCGCGCTCTCTCGCCAGCCTAGTTCCAATACCTCGAAGTCGTTCGCGTTCAGGGATCGGAACGCGGGATTCAGGGTGTCGTTGTCCCAGCGTGGATCAAACGTGCCGCTGATGTACATGTCCGATCCGTTGTCGGCGACGATCAGGCCGTAGCGCTGCATGGCGCGAAAGATTCTCCGCAACTCCGGACGGTAGCCCGAGAGATCCTTGGTGGCTTTCAAACGTAACCGCGCGCCCATCGGCAGGGCCTGTGGGTTGCTTCCTGCACGATGCGACGCCGGCCACACGTAGCCGTTGGTGGCGCGCACGGTGACGCGGAAGGCATGACGGATATCGTCGGCGCCAGCCGCTTCATCGACACGCACAAGCCCCGGTAAGATCGCGAGGCCCGCCGCGTCGGCCGATGTCCATCCGTCGGGGCGCCGCGCGTTGGAGTTGAGATCAAAAAAGGCGCCGGAGCCTGCTGTCCACTGCGAGCCGCTCCACCGCAGATCGAACAGCTCGTAAAGATGGCGGTTGTCTCGATCGACGATCAGCATGTGGCGGTCGCCGCCCGGGCTCGTATTGCCCGGCGGTCCGCCTTCGATCCAGTACCGCTGTGTGATCGCTTCGTCCGGAATCGGATAGAAAGGGTAGCTGCGTCCGCTGGCGTGGTCGACGCCGTCACTTTCGTCGGGGTAGTAAAACGTCACGGCACGCTTGGGCTGATTGGCGTCAACGGTCACGTAGGGAAATCCGTAGATGTTGGCACTGCCTGGCGATTCGTAGCCGCCAAAGTCCGGATGCAGCCGCCGCGTGCCGCCGTTGTTGATAAACGCAATGTACTCCGCTGATCGCGCATCGACGGGCACGTGGCTGATGTCCTGGTTCCACCAGTTCCCGGGCATCAGTAACGGCAAGGGCCCCGGCAAGGCGCCGTTTCGTTCGGCCGCGCCCAGGGTCACTG
>JACCSI010000426.1 GCA_013813075.1 Acidobacteriota bacterium
AATTTTCGTCGTCAGCCAGGCGCAATACGCGGCCGCGTCGGTATACGTGACAAGCGCGACCGGATGTGGCGCGCGGTCGCGCGGCATCTCCCCGTCCCGCCACAGATACGCCGCCGCCAGCTCTCGATAAGACGCCTCGTGGTCAGCCGTGACCAGCAGCGGCAGCTCGCGGACCGCAGGGACTCGGCGTCCCATCGTAGGCACGAATTCACCGTACTGCTCGTTGGTAATGGTGTGGATGGAGATGTGGAAGACGTCGACGTGGACCCGGTGCTCCGGGCGCTCGTCCTCATTCCCGTCATCTGCACCCATGCCGAATTCGGAGGCGGGTACACGGGCGAACCGGGGGAGCAGTTCCTCGGGCATCACCTACGCCACAAAAGTATACTGCCCGCCATGAGACTCGAACAGTTCGCGATGGAGCGCATGCAGTCCACCTGGGAAAACCTCGTGGAGTTCAACCTTTCAGAAAGCGGCGTCCATCCGCTGACACCACGTGAGTTGCTTCAGGACCGCGACCTCGAGGCCGTGCTCGACCAGCCGCTGGTCTATACGCAGTCAAACGGCACCATCGAACTTCGCCGGCTCGTCGCTAACCTCTATGGCGATGCGACCCAGGACAACATTCAGGTGACCAACGGCGGCTCCGAAGCCAACTACCTCTCGCTATGGCGGCTCATCGAGCCGGGCGACGAAGTCGCGATGCTGGTGCCGAATTACATGCAGACATGGGGCCTGGTGCGCGCATTTGGTGGAGTAGTGCGCGAATGGCCCCTGCTGGAAGACGCCGCCGCGGGACGTTGGCGCCCCGATCTGGACGCGCTTGAGCGTGTGGTATCGAATCGGACCCGCCTGATCATCATCTGCACCCCGAACAATCCAACCGGCGCCTGCCTCCGGGCAGAGGAACTCGATCGCATTGCCGACATCGCCCGACGCCACGGTTCGTGGGTGCTGTCCGATGAGGTGTATCGGGGCGCCGAGCTCGGCGAAACCGAAGCGGCATCGATGTGGGGACGCTCCGACCGCGTCATCGTCACGGGCGGACTGTCGAAGGCCTACGGGTTGCCGGGGCTGCGTATCGGGTGGATTGCGGCGCCGCCATCGTTCGTGGAAGCCACGTGGTCGTACCACGACTACACGACGATCGCGCCAGGGGCGCTGAGCGATCGACTGGCGCGCGTCGCGCTCGGCGACGAGCGACGGCGCGCACTCCTGGCCCGCACTCGGACAATCATTGGCGCTAACTGGCCGCTCATCGACAGCTGGCTGCGCGATCACGACCCGGCATTCTCGTGGATTGCTCCGGAAGCAGGCGCCATCGTCTATGTCCGCTATAACTACCCGATCAATTCCCTTGAGCTCGTCACTCGGCTGCGCAATGAGAAAAGCGTGTTGGTCGTGCCCGGCGACCACTTTGGAATGGACGGCTACTTGCGGCTCGGCTTCGGCGAACGCCCCGAGTACCTGACGCAGGGTCTCGAGCGTCTCCATACGCTGCTCAGTTCGTTAAGCGGCGCTCATGCGCGAGCCTGAGATTTGCCTTGCGCTGCTCGGCTTCGGGAACGTCGCGCGGCGGTTCGTGCGGCTGCTCGATGAAGTCGCCGACCGGCTCGATTTCACTTGGCGCGTCGTCGCGATTGCGACGAAGGACCACGGCAGCGTCGTTGACCCGGACGGCATTGACGTACGCCGCGCCATGACCACCGTCGAGTCGTCCCACTCGTTGGGACGACTGGACCCCGCGCCGCGCGAGCGGAGTGGGATTGATGTCGTCCGGCAAGTCACCGAGATGCTGGCTGACGAAGCCGGCGACGGTCACCTGGCCGTGATTGAGACCACGGTGCTCGACATCGATCGCGGCGAACCCGCACGCGCGCATGTGCGCGCATCTCTCGAGGGACTGGCCCACGTCGTGACCGCCAATAAAGGTCCCGCGGCGTTTGCCTACGACGAGCTCGAGGCGCTGGCCGAATCGGTCGATCGCGTGTTCTTCTTCGAAGGCGCGGTGATGGACGGCGTGCCGGTCTTCAATCTGGTTCGAGAGGCCATGCCCGCGGTGGCGGTCCAGGGCTTCCGCGGTGTCATCAACACGACATGCCACTACGCACTATCAGAGATGGAGCGCGGCGTGTCGCTCGACGAGGCGATCGCGGAAATGCAGTCGCGTGGGATTGCAGAGGCCGACCCGTCACACGACGTGGACGGTTGGGATGCGGCGGCGAAGACGGCGGCGCTCGTCAACGTACTGATGGGCGGCGGCATCACGCCGCACGACGTGTCGCGCATGGGCATCCGCGACATCACGACTCGAGAGGTCGCTAGCGCCGTCACGCGCGGACGACGCATCCGCCTGGTGGCGTCGGCGTCGCGGCATGCCGGACGGCTCGAAGTGCGTGTCGAACCCGAGATGCTCGACCCTGCCGACCCGCTGGCCTGCCTCGGGCCCATGGAGAACGCGTTATTCCTCCGCACCGACCTGCTCGGAGATGTTGGCATCGTGCAGCGTACCAGCACGCTGACGCAGACGGCTTACGCGCTGCTCAGCGACCTGACACACATCAGCCGACGGCTGCAAGAGCTGTAGCCAGCGCTTCCGGATCAAACCCCTTCACGATTGTGCCGCCAATCACCGTGACGGGTACAGATCGATAGCCCAGGGCGACGAGATCGTCGTAGGCGTGCGGGTCTTCATCGACGACGCGGACCGTGAAGGCACTGCCGGTGCGTGAAAGAAACTCTTTCACCAGTTCGCAGGGACGTCAGCCACTCCCCGTATAAACCACGATGTCCATCATCACATTCTATGCACATCGCGCCGAGTAACTCGAGCCTGTGCATAGCTCGCTCCAAACCGCAGCCCGGTCACAGAGGCTTGTACCGGGTTGCCACAGCGAACGTTCCGCGCAGTTGCACGACCGCGGATTACAATCGTCTGATGAGTGGCTCCCTGGCAGGGCTCACCGTGATCGACTTCACGCGTGTGCTCTCGGGTCCGTACTGCACCATGGTGCTCGCGGACCATGGCGCGCGCGTCATCAAGATCGAGCATCCGGTTCGGGGGGACGACACGCGGCATTGGGGGCCGCCGTTCATCGGCGCTGAGAGCGCCTACTTCCTCAGCATCAATCGTAATAAAGAGAGCGTCACGATTGATTTCAAGCAACCCGATGGCAAGGCCATCGTCGAGCGTCTGATCGCCGGCGCCGACATCGTGGTCGAAAACTTCCGACCCGGCACGTTGGACGGGGC
>JACCSI010000442.1 GCA_013813075.1 Acidobacteriota bacterium
CGCGTCTGCCACGTCTCGTGCAGCACGGTCGGGCCGTTGATGTAGGTATTGCGATGCACCATCCCAAACCGCACGAACTCGGCGTGCTCCAGTCCGGGAATCATGCGCAGGATGCGTGATTGTTCGCCCCACTTCAGTTGCGTCTGGAAGCCCACCAGGCTGAAATGGTCTCCCGCGAGGGTGTCCTGCCGCAGTTGCACTGCTGCGTAGGGAAAGCGGCCGGTCTTCGGGTCGGTCAATCCGACCGGCTTCATCGGCCCAAAGCGGAGCGTGTCCACGCCGCGATGCGCCATCACTTCGATCGGCAAGCATCCCTCGAAAAATTTCTCGCGGTCGAAGTCGTGCACCGTCGCGGATTCAGCCGTGATGATGGCTTGGTAGAAAGCCCGATACTCGTCTTTGGTGAGCGGGCAATTCAGGTAATCACCTTCGCCGTCGTCTATCCCGCACGCAGGTGCTACCGTCGCATCCAGCGTGGCGTCAGGCCCTGCCGATACGGCAGCGGGAGCGCGCAGGCTCCGGTTCCAGCGCGAGGCGCGGAACACCCTGGACGAGTCAATCGTGTCGGCGAGGACGATCGGGCTGATGGCGTCATAGAAGTAGAGATGATCGCCACCAACAAACACACGGATATCGGCGGACAACGCGTCCGAGGTCAGCGGGCCGGTTGCGATGATCACCGGTCCGTGGCCGGAGGGCGGAATCGCCGAGACTTCGTCGCGGCGTACGGTTATCAGCGGATGCTGCGAGATGATGTCGGTCACGTGTCGCGCGAAGACCACGCGGTCGACCGCCAGCGCGGCGCCTGCCGGCACCCGCGCCGCATCGGCGGCGCGCATGATGACCGAGCCGAGCCGCCGCATCTCTTCCTTCAGCAAACCCACGGCGTTGTCGAGTTTGTCGCCTCGGAATGAATTACTGCAGACCAGTTCCGCCAGGCTGTCGGTCTGGTGCACGGCGGTGGCGCGCACCGGGCGCATTTCGTGCAGCGTGACCGCGACACCCTGCGCCGCCGCTTGCCAAGCCGCCTCACAACCCGCCAGCCCGCCGCCAATGATCCGGATCATTCGAGATTCAACGTTGAAAGTCGAGTTACGCACCCGCCGCGGCGCGGGCCTTGCTCTTCTTCGCCGCTCGCTTCGGCGGCGCTTTCTTCGCCACTTTGCGCCGAGGACCCTTGCTGCTGCCGGCGCGCGCTTCGAGCATCGCCTTGGCCTCCTCCATCGTCACCGCGTTCGGCGCCATGCCTTTCGGCAGTGAGGCGTTGGTCTCGCCGTCAGTCACGTACGGCCCGTAGCGACCGTCAAGAATGCGGACAGGGGCACCGGAGTCGGGATGCGCGCCGAGCGCACGCAACTCCTTGGCGGCCGACCGTTGTCGCCGGATCGATTTCTTTTCCTGCGCCATGATCTCCTGGGCGCGCTCGAGCGTCACCGTGTAGACATCATCCTCGGGGGCCAGCGATCGAAAGTCGTCACCCTTTTTGACATACGGGCCAAACCGTCCGATGTTGGCCACGATCGGCTCGCCGTCCTGCGCCGGACCGAGATCGCGCGGCAGCGACAGCAGCTTCAGCGCTTCGTCGAGCGCGATCGTGTCTTCACTGAAGTCTCGTCCGAGCGAAGCACGTCGCGGCTTGTCCGCCTTCTTGTCGGTGGGCGTCTCGCCAAGCTGCACGTACGGACCAAACCGCCCGAGCATCACGTAGATCTTCTCGCCAGTCGTCGGATGGTCGCCAAGCTCCCGGGGACCGTCCGCTTTGGCCTTGAGTAGCGCCAGCGCCTTCTCACACGTGAGCTCGGCCGGCGCGAGATCCGCGGGGACCGAGGCGCGCGGCCCTTCCTGTGCGGTGTCGCCAATCTGCAGGAACGGCCCGTAACGGCCAATGCGGACACGCACCGGAAGACCGGTGTCGGGGTCGTCGCAGACGTGGATCACGGGATAGGCGATTTCCTGGCCCTTGTCTTCGACCAGGTGTTCGAGACCGTGGTGCTTGCCGTCCCCGCGGTAGAACTCGCGCATGAAGTCGAGCCAGTCCTTCTCGCCGTTGGAAATGCGATCGAGAATCTCTTCCATTTCGGCGGTGAACCCGACGTCAACGTAGTCGCCGAAGTGTTCGCGCAGCAGGCGGGTGACGGCAAACGCCGTGAAGCTGGGCACCATCGCCTTGCCTTGACGCGTCACGTAGCCACGACGCTGAATGGTGGCCACTGTCGGCGCGTACGTAGACGGCCGGCCGATGCCTTCTTCCTCAAGACGCTTGACCAGGGACGCCTCGGTGAATCGTGGTGGTGGCGTGGTTTGATGGCTTTTTTCGTCAACGCCCGCGACCACCAGCCGCGCCTCGAGATTGTCGGGGGGGTAGACCTTTTCGCCGGCCGTGAGCTTCGGCAACAGGGTTTCTTTTTCGTCGAGTTCAGCCGCCGGATCGTCGCTGCCTTCGACGTAGGCCCGCAAGTAGCCGGAGAACTCGATGGCCTTGCCGCTGGCGGTCAGGACCGCCGTTTGACGATCGCTTCCGGTGCCGGTGATCTCGACCGACGTGCGCAGCATGCGTGCGTCTGCCATCTGCGAGGCGATCGCGCGCTTCCAGATCAAATCGTAAATGCGCAGTTCATCGCCCTCCAGCACGCGCTCGAGCGATTGCGGGGTCCGGCGAAAATCGGTCGGGCGAATGGCTTCGTGAGCTTCCTGGGCGTTGCGCACTTTGGTCTGGTACTGCCGCGGACCCTTGTAGAAATCCGCGCTGTACATTTGCGTCACGGCTTCGCCCGCTTCGCGCAAGGCCTTGTCGCTGAGCGTGGTGGAGTCGGTGCGGTGATACGAAATCAAACCTTCGATATCGCCGCCGCCAAGGTCGACGCCCTGAAAGAGACGCTGCGCGACCTGCATGGTGCGCTCCGCGGAAAACCCGAACTTGCGGTTGCCATCCTGCTGCAGCGTCGAGGTCGTGAACGGTGGCGCCGGCCGCTGCGTGAACGGCTTTTCTTCGACGCTGGTCACGGTCCACGGCAGGTTGCGGGACAGCGCGTCGGCGAGCGCATGCGTCTGCGCCTGGTCGAGGACGCGGACACCCTTGCCGACCAGTTGTGCCTGGGCGTTGAAGTCCTTGCCGCTGGCAATACGCTGGTCACCGAGTCTGACCAGCGTCGCAGTGAACTCACGATCCTCGGCGCGAATCTTGGCCTCGAGGTCCCAGAAGCTTGCCGTGCGAAATGCCATCCGCTCTTCTTCGCGCTCGACGATCAATCGCACGGCCACGCTCTGCACCCGCCCGGCACTGAGGCCCGTTTGCACCTTTTTCCAGAGCACCGGCGACAGCGTGTAGCCGTACAGGCGATCGAGAATGCGGCGGCTTTCCTGCGCCCTCACCAGATTCTCGTCCACGTCCACGCGCGGCTCGCCCAGGGCGGCGGTAATGGCTTCTTCCGTAATTTCGTGAAAAACAATCCGGCGGACAGGAACCTTCGGCTTGAGGACCTGTTTCAGGTGCCAGCTGATCGACTCGCCCTCACGATCGGGGTCGGTCGCCAGAATCACTTCGGACGCATCCTTCATCGCCGTCTTCAGCAGCTGGATGTACTTCTTCTTGTCGGTCGGGACGACGTAGTACGGCGTGAAGTCGCCGTCGGTATCAACGCCCAGGCGGCCCCACGATTTCCCTTTAATTTCCTTGGGCACATCGGCGGCCGATTCCGGCAAGTCGCGAACGTGCCCGTAGCTCGCCTCGACCCGGTATCGGTCTCCGAGAAAGCGAGTGAGCGTCCGTGCTTTGGCGGGCGATTCGACGATTACAAGCGGTTTCGGCATCTATATCGTGTCCCCGGCGCGAGGGGCGGCGTCAACAGCCGTCGCCTCAGCGACGACGGCGACATCAATCCCGCCTTCCCAAGCGAGTTACGTTAGCACGCGAATGAAGCGGCCTCCTCCAATTCGTTGGATTCGGCCAGACAATTCGAAGTCCAGCAGCCTCGCCAACACCAGTTGAGCTGTCTCGCCAGTCAGCGCCGCGACGTCATCTACTGTGAAATCGGTCGTCTCGGGCCACAGACCGGCCACGGACCGAGGCGTCGGCGCGACGCTGCCCTGACTCCCCAGTTCCTGGAGAATATCGGCAGCACTCTCGACGACCTTCGCCCCGTCTCTGATCAGCAGGTGACCGCCGCGGTTGCGCCCGCCGGTGGCAGGCCCGGGCACCACGAGAACATCGCGTCCCTGGTCGGCAGCCGCCGAGGCGGTTATGAGTGCCCCGCTTTTCTCGGGCGCCTCGACCACAACGATGGCGGTGGAGAGGCCGCTGATAATGCGGTTACGCAATGGAAAATGATGCGGCAACGGTGGAACTCCGGCCGGGAATTCGCTGACCACCGCACCCGCGCCTTCCATTTCCCGAGCCAGGTCCCGATGCTCGGGAGGATAAATCCGATCGATACCGCTGCCCAGCACGCCAACCGTCCGTCCGCGGGCGGCCACGGCGGCCACATGCGCCGCGGCATCGACGCCGCGGGCCAGACCGGAGACGACGACAACCCCGGCGGCGACGAGATCCGTTGAAAGCTGTCGAGCCATGGCAAGTCCATAAGGGGTCGCCGCGCGTGAGCCAACAATAGCAATCGCAGGAAGGGACAGCGCAGCGACGTCGCCTCGCACCCACAGGAGCGGCGGCGGATCGTGAATGGCGCCGAGCAGTTGCGGGTACGCTCGATCGAGGAGGGGGACTGGACACGCGCCCAGATGCGACGCCTGCGATAACTGCATGACAGCTTCGTGCTCAATCCGTGCGAGCTCGGCTTGCCAGCCCGACGGGTCTTGGCTCGATGCCCGACAGCGGCATGCCCAGCGCAGGAGGGGCTCGTCGCGCTCACGCGACGGCAGCGCCTCCTGGTCCTCGACCGTGAAACGGTTGGTGATGATGCGGAGAAGAGCGGCGACAAGGCGGCGGTCCTGTCGACCAAGGACGGCCAGTGCAGCGGCTTCGAGTGCAGTCATGGAACACTCCGGCAAAGTGAGACCGGTAGCTCCTGACCTCCTCTCAATATAGCAGGGATCCGTTCGCGGGTTCCTCG
>JACCSI010000449.1 GCA_013813075.1 Acidobacteriota bacterium
AGCGGGTTGCCGCAAGTCGCGCAGCGCTCCGAGACCTTACCATCGCCCGCAAATGCCGACACGGTGCGCCCGCAGGACGAACAGATCCGGCGCGACACCACCCGCCGCACCAGTTCCTCGTCGGGCACCTGAATCTCGACGACAATCACCGGGCCGCGTTGCAGCAGCATCTCGTCGAGCGCGTCAGCCTGTGGCACGGTCCGCGGAAAACCATCGAGCACGAAGCCCCGGGTGGCGTCCGCTCGTGCCAGGCGGTCCTTCACGATGCCGATGATCAGGTCGTCGCCGACCAGGTCGCCGCGATCCATGAGCTCCTTGACCTGCCGGCCAAGCGGCGTCACGGCACCGACGGCGTCCCGCAGGATGTCGCCGGTCGAAATCTTCGGAATCTCATGCTCACGCGCAAAGCGCTCGGCCTGAGTGCCCTTGCCCGCGCCTGGCGGACCCATGAACACAAGGTTCAGCGCCACGTCACCCGCGCCGGCCACGAATGCGGGTCTTTTTCATGAACCCATCGTAATGCCGCATGATGAGCTGCGACTCTACCTGGTTCACCGTATCCATCGCCACGCCGACCACAATCAACAGCGACGTTCCACCAAAAAAGAACGGGACGCCAAGGCCCTGCGTGAACCACTGCGGCAGGTTCGCATCGAGCGTCGGGCCGACGAACGGAATCGGCTCGACGTTGAAGCCGCCAATCAGAAAGTTCGGCAACAGCGCGACCATCGCGAGGTAGAGCGCTCCGACCAGCGTGATCCGCGCCAGAATCGTGTCGATGTGTTCGGCGGTCCGCTTGCCCGGCCGAATGCCAGGAATGAAGCCGCCGTACTTCCGCATGTTCTCGGCCACGTCATCGGGGTTGAAGATAATCGCCGTATAGAAATACGCGAAAAACAGAATCAACGCGACATACAGCAAGTTGTAGAGCGGCATGTTGAAGTTCAACTGCCGCACCATCGCATCCCCCCAGCCCCCGGCGCCAAACATCGGGGCAAGCGTCGCCGGGAACGCGAGAATTGACGAGGCAAAGATCACCGGAATGACACCGCCGGTGTTGACCTTCAGTGGAATATGCGTGCTTGTGCCGCCGTACTGCCGCCGGCCGACGACACGCTTGGCATATTGCACCGTGATCCGCCGATGGCCGCGTTCGACGTAAATAATCGCGGCCACGACGCCGACCATCAGCACCGCGAGAATCAGAATGCGGAACAGCGTGATCTGTCCGGTCTCCATCAGCTCGAACGTCTGCATCACCGATCGCGGCAGGAACACCACGATGCCGGAGAAGATAATCAGCGACATGCCGTTGCCGATGCCGCGCTCCGTGATCTGCTCGCCGAGCCACATGATGAACATGGTGCCCGTCGTGAGAGTGAGCACGCACAGCAGCCGGAAGCCCCATCCCGGCTCGTAGACCAGCGGCAGTCCGCCGGCCATCTGCGTGTTGCGTTCGAGCCAGATCGCGATGCCGAGCGACTGCACAATGGCCAGCACGAGCGTCAGATAGCGGGTGTACTGCGTAATCTTGCGGCGGCCCAGCTCGCCTTCTTTCGACAACCGTTCGAGATACGGCCAGACGACCGTCAGCAACTGCAGGATGATCGACGCGCTGATGTACGGCATCACCCCGAGCGCGAAAATTGTGATCTGCGACAGTTGGCCGCCCGTAAACATGTCGTACAGGCCAAACATCGTGTTCTGCATCTGTCGCGCCATCTCAGCCAGCGCCGCGGGATTGACCCCGGGCGTCGGAATATGGCTGCCGACGCGGTACACCGCCAGCATGCCGAGTGTGAATAACACTCGGTTGCGCAGGTCCGGAATAGCAAACAGATTTCTGAGCGAATCCACTTCGATGCCTCGCGTTACCGAGTCCCGGGATCGGCCGCGGCCGCTTCTTCGGCCGGCGCGGCGACGATGGCTTCGACCGTGCCGCCCGCGGCGGCAAGTTTCTCAGCGGCCTTGCCGCTGAATTTGTGCGCGTGCACCGTGAACGCCTTGGTCACCTCGCCGCGGCCAAGCACCTTGATCGGCAGTTTCCTGCCCCGGATGAGACCGACCTCGCGGAGCGACTCGGGGCTCACCATTGCCCCCGCGTCAAATACCTGCTCGAGTTGGTCGAGGTTCACGACCGCATACTCGGTGCGGAAAATGTTGTTGAAGCCACGCTTCGGCAGGCGGCGGTGCAACGGCATTTGGCCGCCTTCGAATCCGCGCTTGAACGAGTAGCCGGAACGCGACTGCGCGCCCTTGTGGCCACGTCCGGCGGTCTTCCCGTTGCCGGAGCCGGGGCCCCGACCGACGCGCTTCTTGTTCTGCTTCGCGCCCCTGGCGGGCTTGAGATTACTTAAATCCATAGTTCGCTATCGCTCACGAAGTTCGCCGGTTTTCCCGTCCAAAGTCTCGACCCTTTGCACGTGCAACCGGGAACTTCATCCAGAGTGTCTATTCCACCGTCACCAGGTGACGCACCTTGTGAATCATGCCGCGCACTTCCGGCGTGTCCGCGAGTTCGACCGAATGGCGAATCCGCCGCAGGCCCATGCTCTCGACGACGCGCGACTGATTCCTGTTGAACCCGGTGGTGCTCTTAACCAGCGTCACCTTTAACCGCTTCGCGTTCTCCATCCGCTTCTCGTGGCGGTTCTCTACTGGCTCGCCCGGTGTCTCGTCGGTAGTGTGCTCAGTCATGACTTAGACCACGGTTCCTGTTGGCGTTTCTGTTGGCGTTTCCGTTGGGGCATCTGTCGGTGTCGGCGCCGTGGCCGGCTGCTCGGTCACCCTGACGCGACGTTCGCGCGGCTGCGGGAAGATGTCCACCGGGTCCTTGCCGCGCAGTCGCGCAACACGGTTGGGGTCGCGCAGCATCGAAAGCGCGGTGAACGCCGCACGGACGACGTTGTGGGCGTTGGCACTGCCGAGCGACTTGGTCATCACGTTGGCCACCCCGGCCGATTCAACCACCGCACGCACCGCGCCGCCCGCGATGATGCCGGTGCCGTCCGGCGCCGGTTTCAACAGCACCTTACCCGAACCGAAATCTCCCACGACCGGATGCGGAATCGTCGTCCCCTTGAGGGGTACACGAATCAGGTTCTTCTTCGCCGCCTCGATGCCCTTCTTGATAGCCGACGGCACTTCTTTCGCCTTGCCGACGCCATACCCGACGACACCGTGGCCGTCGCCAACGACCACCAGCGCGCTGAAGCTCAGGTTCTTGCCGCCCTTCACCACCTTGGTCACTCGGTTGATCGAAACGACCGTGTCCTTGATGTCGAGCTGCGAAGCGTCAATCTTGTCGCGTGTGCGATTCATTGTCTGTCCTTGGTTACCCGGTTCGAGGTGATCGCGGGCCGCTGCGTTGTCGCCGCCCTGGAAAACGTCCCGCGAGCATCTCGGCACGTCACGGCAATGAACCTCATACTCGCCATTAAAACTCCAGGCCAGCCGAACGCGCGGCGTCCGCCACGGCGCGCACGCGCCCGTGATACAGGAACCCGTTTCTGTCGAAGACGACGCGGGTGATCCCTTTTTCTTTCAGCCGCTCGGCGATGGTCCGGCCCACCAATTCGGCACCCTTGCGGTTACCGGCGCGAGTATCGGTGTCCATCTTCGCCTTCACCGAGGGTTCGACGCTCGAGGCTGATGCCAACGTGGAGCCCGCCATGTCGTCGATGACCTGCACGTAAATGTGCGAGTCGCTGCGAAATACTGAGAGGCGCGGCCGCTCGGACGTTCCACGCATCCGCTTACGGATGCGGTACCTGATGCGCTGTCGGCGATCGTCTTTCGTCTTTATCTGCATATTCAACCGGCGGGGCCAAGGCCCGCCGCCCTCCGCGTTACGCTCCGGTCTTTCCGGCCTTCTTTTTCAGCACTTCACCCGTAAAGCGAACACCCTTTTGCTGATACGGATCCGGCTGCCGCAGCCGCCGCAGATTGGCCGCCACCTGACCAACGAGCTGTCGATCGACACCCGTGACGGTGAGGTGGGTCTGCTTCTCGATCGCAATGTCGATCCCGTGAGGGATGTCAAACACCACCGGATGCGAGTAGCCGAGCGCCAGGACGACCTGTTTGCCCTTCATCTCGGCGCGGTACCCGACGCCGACGATGTCGAGTTCCCGCTTGAAGCCCTCGGTGACGCCCACCACGGCGTTATTGACAAGGCTGCGCGCCAGACCGTGAAACTTGTCGAGCGCACGGGCGTCGGTCGATTTCTTCGTGACCAGCTGGCCGTTTTCGATAGCGGCATCGATGCCCGGCGGCAGCGGTTGCCGCAACTGGCCCTTGGGGCCCTTGACGTCGACGATAGCGCCATCGACTTTGACGGTGACCCCTGTGGGGATCGCGATCGGCTTCTTTCCAATTCGAGACATGGGTCCTACCAGACGTTGCAGAGAATCTCGCCGCCGACGCCAGCCTTCTGCGCCGAACGACCGCTCATCACGCCACGTGATGTCGTCAGAATGGTCACGCCCAGACCGCCCAGCACGGACGGCACTTCGTCGCGGCCCACATAAACGCGACGGCCAGGACGGCTGACGCGCTCGATCCCGCTGATCACTTTTTCGCCACCGGGGCCGTACTTGAGAAACAGGCGCACCATCTGTCGCGCCCCCTTGCCCGATCGATCGGCGGCTTCCTCGACCATCTTGAAGCCGGCGATGTAGCCCTCGTCCTGCAGAATGCGCGCAATCTCGACCTTCAGCGACGATGCCGGCAGGTCGACGCGCGTATGGCGCGATCCCACCGCATTGCGAATTCGGGTCAGCATGTCGGCAATCGGATCAGTCATTGTTCGTGCTCTCTCTCGGCGGGGCTAAAGCCCACGCCCTCCGAGGGACGGGCTCAATCCCGTGCCTCCAGGGCGAGACTGGACCCACGCCTCCTACCAACTGCTCTTCGTAACACCCGCGACATCACCCTTGAGGGCGAGCTCGCGGAAACACAGACGGCACAGCGCAAACTTCCGGAGGAATGCGCGGGGACGCCCGCAGCGCCGGCAGCGATTGCGGTGCCGCACCTTGAACTTCAGCGTCTTTTTCTCACGCGCGACTTTGGCGGTCGTGGCCACGTAACTGTCTCCTTAGCTCTGACGGAAGGGCATGCCGAGCAACTGCAGCAGCTTGCGCGCTTCCTCATCGGTCTTGGCCGTCGTCGCGACGGAGATGTTCATGCCGCGCGCCTTGTCCACTTTCAAGTAGTCGATCTCGACGAAGATCAACTGGTCGCGCAGGCCGAGCGTGTAGTTGCCGCGCCCGTCGAAGCCCTTTGGCGACACGCCGCGGAAGTCGCGAACGCGCGGCAGGCTGATGCTCATCAGCCGATCGAGAAACTCATACATGCGCTCGCCGCGCAGGGTCACCATGGCGCCAATCGGCATGCCCTGGCGCACCTTGAATTGCGCGATCGATTTCTTGGCGCGACGCACCGCCGCCTTCTGGCCGGTGATGCGCGACAGTTCGTCTGCGCCGACGTCAATCACCTTGGCGTTCTGTGTCGCTTCGCCCAGCCCCATGTTGACCACCACCTTGGTGACCTTAGGGACGGCGCTGACGTTGGTGTAGCCGAATTCCTTCTGGAGCGCGGGCACCACGTCGGTCTGGTACTTTTCGCGCAGACGGTTCTTCTGCGGGGCTGCCATTATTTATCCACCACTGCGCCGCTCTTGCGGCTGATGCGCTCCCGACGGCCATCGGGCAGGGTCCTACTGCCGGTCCGCGTCGGCTCGTTCGAATCCGGGTCGAGCAGCATCACGTTCGACGCGTGAATCGGCGCCTCTCGCTCGACGATACCGCCCTTGATGTTCTTCTGCGGGTTCGGCCGGGTGTGCCGCTTGATCATGTTCACACCCTCGACGACCACCCGATTCTTGTCCGCGAGCACCTGCAGCACACGGCCGCGCTTGCCGCGGTCCTTCCCGGCCCGCACCAGCACCGAGTCGTTCTTGCGGACAGGCATCTTCACCCGGCGGACGGGCTTCCTCACCTTCGCCATAACCTAGAGCACCTCCGGCGCCAGCGAGATGATCTTCATGAACTTCTTCTCGCGCAGCTCGCGCGCCACCGGGCCGAACACACGTGTGCCGATCGGTTCGCCCTGGTCGTTGATCAGCACCACGGCGTTGCGGTCGAAACGAATGTAGCTGCCGTCCTTGCGGCGCTGTTCCTTGCTGACGCGCACGACGACGGCCTTGACGACCGAGCCCTTCTTGACGTTGGACTCGGGCGCGGCTTCTTTCACGTTCGCCGTGATGGTGTCTCCGAGCCGGGCATAACGTCCGGTGGAGCCGCCCAGCGGCTGAATCATCGAGACCCTGCGCGCACCGGAGTTGTCGGCGACGTCGAGGATCGATCGCATCTGAATCATGGCGCTCCTCCTATACCTGCGTCGCGCGTTCAATCACGCGCGTCACGGCCCAGCGCTTGCGACGACTCATCGGACGCGTCTCGGCGATCGCGACCTTGTCACCGACCTTGGCGTCGTCGCTTTCATCGTGCGCCACAAAGGTCGACGTCCGCTTCTGGGTTTTGCCGTAAACCGGGTGCTGCACCCGCCGTTCGACGGCCACGACTACGCTTTTCTGCATCTTGTCGCTGACGACAACGCCCTGCAGTTCCGCTTTCGCGCTCATGGTTACTTCGCCTTCTCTTTGAGAACCGTCTGGATGCGCGCCAGCTCCCGGCGCGCGTTCCGAATCTGGTGCGAGGTTTCGAGTTGTCCCATCGACTTCTTGATCCGCATCCGGAACAGCTCTTCGTCGAGTTCCTTGACCCTGGACTGGAGCGCGTCGCTGTCCAACTCCCGCAGCTCGATGGCCTTGCTCATGACACCTTCTCCTGGGCAAAGCGGGTCGCAAACTTGGTCAGAATCGGCAGCTTGGACGCGGCCAGCAACATCGCCTTGCGCGCTTCGACCTCGGGTACGCCTTCCATTTCGAACAGGATGCGACCCGGCTTGACGACGCACACCCACCCTTCGGGTGCGCCCTTGCCCTTGCCCATGCGGGTTTCCTGCGGCTTCTTGGTCACCGGCTTGTCCGGGAACACGCGGACCCAGATTTTGCCGCCGCGCTTGATGGCGCGCGTCATCGCGACCCGGGCCGCTTCAATCTGTCGATCGGTCAACCAGCACGGCTCCAGCGCCTTCAGACCGAAGTCGCCGAACGACACGTCGCTGCCGCGCCACGCCTTACCGGTCATTCGGCCGCGCTGCTGTTTCCGATACTTGACTTTCTTTGGCATCAACATGGTGATGTCCCCTATCGCATCTCGCCGCGTGGGCGGTCGCGCCGCGGGCCGCGATCGCGGTCACCGCGATCGACGCGTCCGCCGAATTCTTCTTCGCGACCGACCTTCGGGGTCAGGCGCTCGCCCTTGTAGAGCCACACCTTCACCCCAATCTGGCCGTAGGTCGTGCTCGCTTCGGCAAAGCCGTAATCGATGTCCGCCCGCAGGGTCTGCAGTGGCAACTGGCCATGCAGATACCACTCGGAGCGGGCGATTTCGGCCCCGTTCAACCGGCCCGAGACGCGCACCTTGATGCCGCGCGCGCCGAAGCGCAGCGCCGACTCCACGGCCTTGCGCATCGCGCGCCGGAAGGCGACCCGCTTTTCGAGCTGCATCGCCACTGATTCGCCAATCAGTTGCGCGTCCAGCTCCGGCTTCTGGATCTCCTGGATGTTGATGAACACATCGCGGTTCGTGCGCTTCTGGATTTCCTGCTTCAGCTTGTCGACTTCCTGCCCCTTGCGCCCGATGATGATGCCGGGGCGCGAGGTATGGATGTCGATCTTCAACTTGTTGGCGGCGCGTTCGATTTCGATCTTTGCGACCCCGGCATGCTGAAAGCGCTTCTTCAAATCACGCTTCAGCGACAGGTCTTCGTGCAGCAGCGCCGCGTAATCCTTGTCGGCAAACCAGCGCGACTTCCAGGTTTTGTTGAACCCGAGCCGAAACCCGTACGGGTGGACTTTCTGACCCACAACTACTCCTTGCCCGCCGGGGCGTTGACGGCAGCGGACGACGCCTTCTTGGTCTTCTTGGCGCCCGTCTTCCTGGCGGCCGCCTTCGTGGCGCCCGTCTTTTTCACGGTCGTGCGGCGCGCGGGCGCGCCCGCTCCACCAGCCTCGGTGCCGACCGCGCGAATGACCTGCGCCCGTTCGGTCACCTCGACCGTGAGATGCGTGGTCCGCTTGATGATGCGGAAGGCGCGGCCCATCGGCGCCGGACGCACGCGCTTCATCGACGGGCCGTTATCCGCATGGCACTTCGAGATGAACAGGCGCTCGACGTCGCCGCCAAACCCGTCCTGCTGCTGCGCGTTGGCCACCGCCGAGCGGAGTACCTTCGCCACGTCACGCGCAACCGCCTTCTTGCTGAACTGCAAAGCCGACAGAGCGCGGTTGATGTCCTTGCCGCGAATCAAGTCGAGCACCAGTCCCGCCTTCTGGGCGGACGTGCGCACGTATTTCGCCGTTGCCTGCGCGCGAACCATGTCTTAGCCCTTCCCGCCCTGCGCCTGTGCCGGCGAGGCGGCTTTGTCCGACTTGGCCGCGTGGCCTCTGAACTGTCGGGTCGGCGAAAACTCGCCGAGCTTATGCCCGACCATGTTCTCGGTGACATACACCGGCACGAACTTGCGCCCGTTGTGGACGGCCAGTGTGTGGCCGACAAACTCGGGAATGACCGTCGAACGACGCGACCAGGTCTTGATCACCTTCTTGTCGCCGGCGCGGTTCATCCCTTCGACCTTTTCGAGAAGGTGCGTATCGACGAACGGACCCTTTTTCAGAGAGCGGCTCATTTACTTGGTCTCCGCTGAACGATGAACTTATCGCTCGGTTTGCGGTTGCGGGTCTTGTAACCCTTGGTCGGCACACCCCACGGCGTCACCGGATGACGGCCGCCCGAGGTCTTGCCCTCACCACCGCCGAGCGGGTGATCGACCGGGTTCATAGCCACACCGCGTACATGCGGCTTCCTGCCCGCCCAACGCGTCCGGCCGGCCTTGCCCACCGATACGTTTTCATGATCGAGATTGCCGACCTGGCCGACGGTGGCCATGCACTCGTGATGAATCTTGCGAATCTCACCCGACGGCGTCTTGACCGAGACGTAATCGCCTTCCTTGGCGACCACCTGCACGACAGCGCCAGCGCTGCGCGCCATCTGCCCGCCCCGTCCCGGCTTGAGCTCCACGTTGTGGACCATCGTGCCCTGCGGGATGTTGCGCAACGGCAGGGCATTGCCCGGAAGAATGTCGGCGGCGTCGCTGGCAATAATCGCGTCACCAACCTTGAGACCGAGCGGTTGCAAGATGTAGCGCTTGTCGCCATCGGCGTAGGTGACGAGCGCAATCCGCGCCGACCGGTTCGGGTCGTACTCGATCGTCGTGACCTTGCCGGGGATGTCTTTCTTGTCGCGCTTGAAATCGATGATGCGATACAGGCGCTTGTGACCGCCGCCGCGCCACCACATGGTGATTTCACCCGTGTTGTTGCGCCCTCCGGACTTCTTCATCGTCTCGGTGAGCGGGCGGTACGGCTCGCTGGTCGTGATCTCGTCGTACGTCTGCACCGTCATCTGGCGACGGCCCGGCGACGTGGGCTTGTATTTTCTGATGGGCATTATTCGTGTCCTTGGGAGTTCTAGGGTCAAAGTTCAAAGTGCAAAGAACCTGGAACCCGTCACGTGTGAACTTCCTTAGGCCCCCTCTAAAAAGTCCGGAAGCTTTTCGCCATCGCGGAGCTTCACATAAGCTTTTTTCCAATCGGACCGGCGTCCGACGAAGCGGCCCTGTCGTTTCAGCTTGCCCTCGGTGTTGGCCGTCCGCACCGCGGACACCTTCGCGCCAAGCAGCTTCTCCACGGCCTGCTTAATCTGAATTTTGTTGGCGTCGCGCGCGACTTCGAAGGCCACGGTGCGACCGTCCTCGCGGAGGATCGTCGTCTTCTCGGTGATCAGCGGCCGCCGAATGACATCGGTGAGTTTCATGACAACACGTCCTGGAGCTTCTGGAGCGCCGCCTGAGTCAGCACGACCTTACGGGTGTCCATGACGTCGCGAGCCGTGACGCGATTACTCGGCAGCAGGCGTACCCCGGCGATGTTCCGTACCGACAACGCGAAGTTCTGTTCCAGCTGCACGTCGACGATCAGCGCCTTGCCGATGACGCCGAGTGTCTTCAACAGGCCGACAATCGCCTTGGTCTTGATTGCCCCGGCGGTCAACGCGTCGACGACCACGACGTCTCCGCCCTGCAACTTGGCCGCAAGCGCGGCGCGCAACGCGCCTTTCTCAACCTTCTTTGGCAACTGGTAGTCGTAGCTGCGTGGCTGCGGCCCGAACGTCGTGCCGCCCTTGCGCCAAAGCGGCGTGCGCGTCTCACCGACGCGCGCACGGCCGGTGCCCTTCTGTCGCCACGGCTTGCGGCCGCTGCCACTGACCTGCCCACGCGTCTTGGTGGCGTGGGTGCCCTGGCGGTCGGCGGCGTTGGCGCGAATCACCGACTCGTGAATCAAATCGACCTTGATGCGGCCGCCGAACAGCTCGTCACTCAGGTCGAGCGAGCCGACTTTCTGGTTTTCGTTGTTAACAACGTCGAGTGTCATGACGCCTACTTCTTGCCCTTCTTGGGCTTCTCTTGCAGCTGCGGCTTCGGCTCGGGCTTGGCGGCGACAGCCTTGCGAATCAGCACGTAGTTGCCGTTGGCGCCCGGCACGGCCCCGCGCACCACGATGAGGTTGTTTTCAGCGTCGACGCGCAACACCTTCAGGTTGCGAGTCGTCACCCGGTCCATGCCCATGTGACCGTGCATCCGCATCCCCTTGATGACGCGCGACGGATACGACGAGGCACCGATTGAGCCCGGGGCGCGGTGAAACATCGACCCGTGGGTCGCGTCGCCGCCACGAAAGTGGTGACGCTTCACGGTGCCTTGAAACCCGCGGCCCTTGCTGGTGCCGACGACGTCGCCACCCTGCATCTTTGCCGACAGCGCCTCGCGCAAC
>JACCSI010000450.1 GCA_013813075.1 Acidobacteriota bacterium
CTCCCACACCGGAAACACCCGCAGCCGATCATTGCCCATGACGCCGACGTAGAGCTCGCGCCCGTCGATGAACTGTTCAACGATCGCGGGCGTGAGAATGGTGTCGTGGATGTACTTCACCCGCTTCACCAATTGCTCCTCAGTGGCCACCACCGACGCCTGGGAGATACCAATCGACGACTCGTAGGTCAGCGACTTCACGATCATCGGATACGCCAGACGCTTGGGAATCACCGGCTTGCGGTTGAGGGGCACGACCGTGAAATACGGCGCCGGAATGCGATGGTAGGCGAGCAGCTTGCGCGACAAGGCCTTGTCGCGTGACAGCGTCAGCCCGCGTGGATTGCATCCCGTGTAGGGCACGCGCAGCAGCTCCAGATAACTGACGATGTTCTGGTCGAAGACGCCGATGTCGGCAAACGCCTCCATCATGTTGAACACAATTGCCGGCTTGAACTCGTCGATCGCCTGACGAATCGGCGTCAGGTCATCGTGTACTCCAATGACCAGCAGTTCGTGACCGCACGCGCGCAACGTGGTGACCACGTCCCATTCCATGCGCCATTCGGGGTTGACGTCCGTTGTCGGAACGTCTTCCTTCGGCACCAGATCCTTGTGCACGAGCACCAGCACCCGGTAGTGCTTCGTGGCCGTCTTCACAGCGCCACCCGATGCCGACCGCTATGCAGGTAGTTCACCGTCTGCACCGTCAGCAGCACGGTGAATTCGTAACGAGCTCGTTCTTCCGGAACCGCCAGTCGCAGCTTCAACTCTTTGCAGCGCGTGATCATGTCCTCGAGCACCTTGTCGATGGTGTACTGGTAGATACCTGTCCAACTCGCGACCACACGCCGCACCGGCCTTCTGATCCTGGCCAGAAACAGCGCCGCGGTCATGTTGGCCGCGAACTCGGGGGCATCCGAAAACAAGCGCCGGAGTTCGCGGTCGTAAAACTTCGGATGTTCGACGCCGTGGTGCCGGCGCTTCCGTCGATAATGGCGCCTCAACGTGTGGCGCAGGCGGCGTAACGGGTCGACCTCATCGGCGCTTTCGACCAGCGGTTTCTTGGCCCGAAGCGAATGCATCAACTGATCCACGTATTCGAGCTTGCCGAGCGCGGGCCACTCGGCGAATCGTCGCTTCCAATTGACTTCCGGCGTCAGCCAGACCGCGAACGTTTCGGCAAAATCCTCGTCGGGGTGACTTTGCGCGTACCAGGGATCGATGTGCTGGACGAACAACTTGCTATACGGCTTGGGCTCATAGAACTCCGGATACGGGACCGCCGAGCTGCCGAATAACTCGCGGCGCTGCTTGCGCAGCCGCAACTTGTACGCGTTGTCGATGACGTGGCCGGCCTCGTGGCGCAGGATCCGCATGCACCACTCATGCTCACCACCCTCGACTTCCAGCATCTGCGCCTTCTCGAGTCGCTCGAGTCGCGGGTGCGCCAGGTAAAACGGAATGGCCATGGTCGCGGTGCCATCGGGGGTGAACCACTCGTCAGAAATGTAGAAGTGAATGGGGAAGCGCAGGTCGCGTTGTTCGAGCTCGGCGCGCAGCTGCGCAATCCGGCCTTCGACGAGTGTGCCTTCGAGCTGGAGTGGAAGGTCGGCCAGGCGCAGGTTCAACAGCTGTTCGTCGGGCAACTCAGCCCAGTTCGGCGGAACCTGCGCGCGCGCCATCCCCCGCGATCCTATCCGACGTGAATCTTCGGGCGTAATTCAGGTGTGCGCTCAGCTTTGCGCAGCACCTCGCGGGCTACTGGCGCCGTGTCGCCCTCTCCGAACGCCAGGAATCGCAACAAGTAGGTGATGGGATTGCCTTCAGTCCAGCCGAAGTACGCGTGCGGCGTCACTCCGGTCCGGTCCCGTAGGTCGAGCAGGATGGCTGCAATCGCGTTCGGAATTGCCGGGCTGCGCGTCGACAGGACCTGGTGGGGACCAACCATGCGGGCTTTGATTCGCAACGAGTCTGAGAAAGCCGACGCGTCCCCCGGATGAATTTCGAGAAACACGATGCGGGCATCCGGGGGCAGGTGATGCGCCTCGTTGGCTTCCTTCAACTTATGATCGTATTCGTCTGGCAGGCCGCTATCCGGGCGGTTGGCAATAATGCGCAGCGGCATCCCCTTTGACGACTCGACGAATTGCGTCGCCGCCTGGTCGTACTCCACACCCTGCGAACGCAGCTCCGTCGAGCGCATGACCCGCGAAAACAGTGAGCTCACCACCATCGTGACGATGAACCACGTCGCAATCTTTAGGCCTTCGGGCCGCTCGACGATGTTGACCATCGTGGTGTACAGGAAGACCACGAAGACGATGCCGAATGGGATGCGGCGCGACGGAGTCGAGATGGTTGCCGCAAACGCGACCGACGTCATCAGCACCAGCACTCCTGTGGCGTACGCGCCCGCTTGTGCATCGACCTCGGCGCGAAACAGCCAAGTGACGAGAAACGCGATGCCCGTGATGATCAGAACCAGGGGCCGGCTCGCCCGTGCCCATTCCGGAGCCATGCCGTAGCGAGGCAAGTAGCGCGGGATCAGGTTCAACAGGCCAGCCATGGCTGACGCGCCGGCAAACCACAGAATCGAGATCGTCGCCAAGTCGTACGCCGTCCCGAACACGTCGCCGAAATCGCGATGCGCGACATACGCGAGAGCACGTCCGTTGGCTTCGCCACCGGGTTGAAAAGCCGCCGGCGGAATCAGCAGCGTGGTCACAATACTGCTGCCCACAAGCATCAGACTCATGATCAGCGCCGCCAGCGCCAGGAGCTTTTTAGTGTTTCGGACCCGGCCGGCCAGGCGCGCTTCGACCGTCTCGCCCTGGCCGGCGACGAGCGGCATGACCGCGACGCCGGTCTCGAATCCTGAGAGGCCGAGGGCGAGACGCGGGAACACAAGTAACGCCGCAGCAAATGCCATTAGGTAGTTCGGTTGTTGCGAGAACAGACCGTTGCGCCAGTAGGCGATCGTTTCCGGGTGCCCGACGATGTACAGCAACCCGTTGCCGACGACGATGACGTTGAGCGCCATGTAGACCGCAACGATCAACACGGCCACCAACACCGCCTCGCGCAGCCCACGCACGAACACTGCGCCGAGCGCCGCGATCAGCGCCATGGTCACGGCGATGCGGTGCGGCGCCCAGGCGCGGGCGAACGGGTTTTCGATGATGTGCGCGGTGGCGTCGGCGGCAGACAGGGTAATGGTGATGACGAATGCTGTTGCCGCAAAACCAAGCAGGCACAGCACGGCAGCCTTGCCACGCCAGCGCAACAACTTCTCTTCGAGTACTGCGATGCTGCCCTGACCGTGCGGACTCAGCTCGGCAATGCGGGCATAAGCCGGCAGCGCGCCAAACAGCGTGACAAGGACGAGCACCAGCGTCGCGATCGGCGACAGAAATCCGGCCGCGAGGTAGGCGATACCCGGTTGATACCCAAGGGTCGAGAAGTAGTCGACGCCGGTCAGGCACATGACCTGCCACCAGGGTGCGGTGTGCACCTCCGGATGGGCGCTGCTGTGTTCGTCGACTCCCTGGTAGAGCCAGGTGAGAACTGCGCCCCGCGGGGACCGCTCGGAAGACACTCCGGTGATTCTAACGAAACCTCGACCCGAGGACGAGGCTTGAGTGTAGAAGGTGCTCTTGTGCTGTCGGCTTGTGCTGCGCGGGGGTCAGCCCTAGAATCCACGGCGTGGCACCTGGGGCGGATAAACCTGCGCTGTGTCGGCGATTCCATGAGGCCGTCGAGCTGATCGGGGCGCGGTGGACCGGCGCGATCCTGCACGTGCTGATGACGGGGACCGTCCGCTACGCCGAACTCCGGGCAGCCGTGCCCGAGATTAGCGATCGGATGCTGTGCGAGCGTCTGCGGATGCTGGAAGACGCCGAGATCATCGTCCGCACGGTCAGCGCGCAACTGCCGGTGCGTGTCGACTACGAACTCACCGGGAAGGGGCGCGCCCTGCAACCCGCGCTGGACGCCATTGCCGCGTGGGCCGAACAGTGGGTGACGATCCCAGATACGTTTGACAGCGCGACACCGCGGCCGGTGAAACGC
>JACCSI010000026.1 GCA_013813075.1 Acidobacteriota bacterium
ATGAAGGCGATGGTAGCCGCGGGTGCCAGTCGCGTGGGCGCCAGCGCCGGCGTGCGTATTGTCAAGGAATCGCGCGGGGAGTCCGTGGCCGAGGCCAGACCCTCCGCGTACTAGAATGTTGTAACCCCCGGAGGAGGCTGAGTGGCCACTGAGTTATCACGAGACGAAATGCGCCGTTTGGCGCGGCTGGGTGCCGAGCGACGGCTCGAGGAAATTCGACGGGAAGATGCGGCCATCCGCGCCGCGTTTCCCGGCATCGGCAGCGCCACTGATGCCACCGCCCGCGGGCGGGGCAAGGAGCGTGCGGCGCCGGCGCCAATTGCGCCGCAGCGAACGGCCGACAGCGAGGCGGTGGGCAACAGGCGGCGTCGGCGCAAGATGTCGGCCGCGGAAAAGCGGGCGGTCTCGCAGCGCATGCGCAAGTACTGGGCCGCTCGGCGCAAGGCCAAGGGATGATCACGCGCGTCGTCGTGTTCGCCGCCGCCGTGTTCCTGGCCACGGCGAGCACGAGTGTCGCCCAGCCCAAAGAGAAGATTGGACGTTTCGTCGCGGATGCGCGGATCACGTCGACCGGGTTACCGATTGTCGAAGGCTGGACGCCGGTGGTGCCCGTCCGGACCGAGGTGCCGTCACGCGCCCTAGGCATCGAAGCTGGTGGCAATATTTACGTGGCCACGAAGTGGCCGGTCGCCGTTGGCTTCGGCGCGACATGGATGTCGGCGCGCACGACAACAACACCGCCTCAACCGGCTGAGACTGTCACCACACCGCCGCCTGTGAACACCATTCCCGATGTCAGCACCAGAGTGACCGCACTGACGCCGCAGTTATCGCTGAACTTCGGCCACGCCCTCGGGTGGAGTTACATCAGTGCCGGCCTTGGCCGCGCCAGGGTCAACAGCCAAGCGCTACTCGCCGGCGGCGCCACAACCTTTACGCCCCGCGCGTCCGGCTGGGTGCAGGCGATGAATTTCGGCGGCGGCGCCCGATGGTTAATCACCGACCACGTCGGCGTCGGCTTCGATCTGCGGTGGCAAAGACTCGGTGAGGTCGAGGCCGGCCCGACCCACCCGGGCGCGCCGCGGACGATGGTGTTTGTTGCGGGTGCCGGTCTGGTGCTGAAATAGCGGGGATGTGCGGGCGGATAGCCACGAGGGACCGTTGCGCCGGCTCTGAGCGGCCGGTGATGCACGGGACGCAGCTCGCTCCGCGCGTGTAAAATAGGACGCAAGCGGCGGGCTTAGCATAGTGGTAATGTCCTGGCTTCCCAAGCCAGTCAGACGGGTTCGATTCCCGTAGCCCGCTCCAAGCTCCTTCAATAGCAAGCGCTTACACGTGGCTATGACGTGTTCATTATTCGTCGTCGGGTTGAGGGCGCCGATAAATGGCTTCCCGAGGCGCCCGCGCGCATGCGAGCCGCATCGAAGTGGTTCAGGCGCTGCGCGGCATCGCGCGTGTCTCGGCGGCCACCATCGTCAGTACAGTCGGCGAGCTGGGTGCAAGCCCTGTTCATGGGTTGGGCCTCGACACGACGGTTGATGCCACCCAGCGGTCGGTACGCTGGTCCAGGGATCCTGATCGGCACACTTGCAGAGGGGCGTGCTTGAGACGCAAGCACATCACCGACGTTGCACTCTCTATAACGACTTCAGGAAGGACAGTAGCCTCTCCTTGGCGAGGAGGCTCAACGCATCGAATTTGCGGCGTACTTGTTCTGCTTCGTTGCCATGACGAGAGATGGCGGCTTCGATGGTCGCCGCACTGCCATCATCCAGCAGTCACGCCAGCGGCACCACGCCGTCTTCATAGAGGGCCGAGAGCACCGAGCCGCGGATCTCAAGAGCCGAAGGCCGGCCCTTGTAAACCGTGGACAGCATCCCGGTATCGATCAGCACCACGCGGCGGTCGAAGCGCGTCACGATCCGCCCATCCCGGCTGGGCGTGTGACCCACGACAACCCTAGCCAGTTCGAACTTATCCAGGAAGTTGAATACTTTGGCGCGGGTCGGGACGTCGTCGGGCCAGGTCGCGTAGCCTCGAAACCAGAGCGGGCCTTCGCCGCCGAGGAGCGACCACTCGCTCATCTTCAGTATCTCGACCGCCTCGCGCAGCACCGACAAGTCAAAACCGCGCAGGTCGGGCGCCTCGCCCTTGATTTTGGCGGCCTCTATCACCTCGGATGCCGCTGCCAATTCCGCGTTTGAGACGGCGAGCACTTCGGCGAGGCTGAAGAAGGGCAGCGCAAGTTTCCCGTCGACCAGGCGTTTCAGGTACGCGTCGTAGCGCGCCAGTTCCTGTTTGGCGACAGTGTTCACCGAGTTGGCTGAGTC
>JACCSI010000466.1 GCA_013813075.1 Acidobacteriota bacterium
GGGTGGGGGTGGGGTTAGTTCCGGCAGCACAGGCACTGTCATCACCGGGGCTTTGGAGCAGGCGGCTCCGCAGGCCGCAAGTGCCACGACGATGAGGCAGAGCTGGAGATGACGCACGCTGAGCTGATTTTAGGTTAAGACGACCGCCGCAGGCGCTCGGATTCTGCGCGGAGTGACGGCGTTGGCGCGTCGGCCTGTGTGGCGCTGCCTGCCTTCGGCATCTTGATGATGAATGTGGTCCCGGCGCCAGGCACCGACTCGACGTCGATGTCACCGTTGTGCAGTTGCACGGTGCGATAGACCAGCGAGAGCCCGATCCCTGTGCCTGACTCCTTCGTCGTGAAGTACAAATCGAAGATCTTCGCGAGATTGCCCGGCGGGATGCCGATGCCGGTGTCGGCCACCCGAATCTCGACACGGCCGTCCCGCGTGGGTGCTGCCGCGATCGTCAGTCTGCCACCATCCGGCATCGCCTGGACGGCGTTCCGTGCGAGATTCAGCAAGGCCTGTCGCAGGATCCCTGGGTCGGCTTCGATGTCCGGGACACCGGGGCCGATGGCCGTCTCGAGTGTGACGTGCATGACGTTGGCTTCCACGGCGAGCGTCTTCAGGACTTCATCCACAAGCTCGCCGACAGACACGGCCCTCAGCGTGAGTTCCTCCGGCCGCGCGAATTTCAAAAATCCCTGAACCACATCGTCGAGTCGACGAATCTCGCGCGAGATGATGTCGACATGTGTGCCGGTCGCCGACGGTGGCTGGCCGGACGCCAGCTTCTGCTTGAGCAATTCGAGATGAATCGTCATCGCGTTCAGAGGATTTTTCACCTCGTGTGCCACTCCGGCGGTCAAGCGGCCAAGCGCGGTGACGCGACGCGACAGTTCCAGCAGCTGCGACCGCTTGGCGCTGTCCGGCAGCACCGCTTTCAGCTGGGCGGTGACGCTCGCAAAGACATCCCCCAATTCTTTGAACTCGTCGCCCTTCAGGTCCAGGGTGGCGCCGAGGTCGCCCTGGCCCAATCGGCTGAGACCACTGCGGATGACGTGAATCGGCCGGACCACGATTTGCGCGAGCAGCACCGCGACCACGATCGCCACACCGAGTGCTACCGCGGCCGCGAACAGCGCCGGCGCCAACGCGTCGGTGAGCGCGTCGCGCATCAGCAGGGTAGAGAATCCGACGCGGATCTCGACGAACGGTTTGTCGTCCTTCAGCAGCGGCTGGCGCCACTCGAGCATGCGATTCGTCTGATATACGGACCGCAGCTGGGCGACCCCGCCCGCCTCGCTAAGCGCGGCGAGGTCATCGGCCGCCGGGAGTCGCTCGCCGATTCGGGACGGATCGAAGTGCGCAACGATGGTACCGGCGGGATCGACAATGGCGGCGTAGGCAATCCCTTCGGAGTAGACGGCAGATTCGAGCGCGGCCCGCAGCTCTGGATCGCGGCGCAGATCCTGATAGGCCGTTTCATGGCTCAACGGCGCATCGACAGCGCTGTGCCCGACCATCATCGCGAGCACTGCACCCCGATCGCGCGTCTGCGTCATCAACGCCCGTGTCAGCGACACCAGCTGCACGCCGCTCAGGGTGACCACAATGAGGACGACTATCGAGGTGACGCCGAGGACCTGCTTCTGCTTGATGGAAAGAGCCATCGCACTCAGGTGGTCGCTTTCATGCGATTGAGTTTGTTGTGTAGGGTCTTGAGGCTGATGCCCAGCATCTCCGCCGCACGCGTCTTGTTGTTCGCAGCGGCTTCCAGCGTCGCGAGAATCAGCTTGCGTTCGGCTTCATCGACGGTCATCCCCGGCGCGATGGTGACGCCGCTTCGCGGCTCAACCGCGCGGGCCGGAGAGCCGAAGCGTGGCAGGTGCGACACTTCGATGAGGTCGCTGCGCGCGAGGATTGTGGCGCGCTCGATGACGTTGCGCAACTCGCGGACGTTACCGGGCCAGTCGTACAACTCGAGCATGCGCATCGCATCGGGCGTCACCGCGTTCACCTTGCGCCGGTCGCGCGTGTTGAACTCGTCGATGAGGGCCTGGATGATGAGCGGCAGGTCTTCTTTGCGGTCGCGCAGTGGGGGAAGCTCGATGGTGAAGACGTTGAGCCGGTAATAGAGGTCGTCGCGCAGCTTGCCGACGCGGATCGCGTCCATCGGATTGACGTTGGTCGCGGCAATGACGCGAACGTCGACTTCCTGCTCCGCACGGCCGCCGAGCCGCCTGAACTTGCGCTCTTGCAGTACCCGCAACAACTTGACTTGCGTCACCGGCACCATCTCGGCGATCTCATCGAGAAACAGCGTGCCGTTATCCGCAAGCTCGAAGCATCCCGCCCGGCGCTCCGTGGCGCCAGTGAAGGCACCGCGCTCGTGACCGAAAATTTCGCTTTCGAGCAGCGTCTCCGGTATCGCCGCGCAGTTGATGGCGACAAACGGCGCCTCACCGCGCGCACTCAACTGGTGAATCATCTGCGCGACCAGCTCTTTACCGGTGCCGGACTCGCCGATGATGAGCACCGACGCTGGCGTGGGCGCCGCTTGTTCGATCACTTGGTAGATCTGCCGCATCTTCGGGCTATTGCCGACGATGCGCCCGAAGCTTCCCTTGTCCTTCAGCTGACGGCGTAAGGCCTCGTTCTCGCGCTTCTGCGCGTTCAACTCGGCGATGCCATGGAGCATCAATCTCAGCTTCTGCGTATCGACTGGCTTGGTCAGGTAATCAGTCGCACCGTTTTTCAACGCCTCCACCGCGGTTTCAACCGAGCCTTGCGCAGTGAGCATGATCACCTTGAGTTGATCGGCTTCGTCCTGCAAGGCCCTCAACAGGGCGAGGCCATCCATCGTCGGCATCACCATGTCGGTGACGATAATTGACGGGCGGAAGGTGGTCACGAGCTTGAGCGCTTCTTCCCCGTTGGCCGCGGAGTCCGTGACGAAACCCCATGTGCGTACGAGTTCCGCCAAGCCCGCCCGGGTGGCATCTTCGTCTTCGACGATCAGCACACGTTCAGCCTGCGAGGTCATCTGGTCGAGTGTACCATCCGACTGTGCCCGCCGAGCTGACGAGCCGCCGCGCGATTGCCGAGATCGTGCTCTGCTCGGGCTACCCGACCCAGCTGCTGATCGGGGCGGGTCTCAGTGCGGCAGGTATCGAACCTGCACCCGATGGTACCTTGTCGGCGCGCTTCGTCTTCGCCATCTCGGCGATGGACACGGTGCTGCTTCTGGGTCTGGTGTTGACGTTTCTCAACGCGTCTCGGGAGCGGCCCAGCGCTATCTTCCTTGGCCAGCGCCCGGTGGTTCGGGAGCTCTGGTTCGGACTCCTTACCGTCCCTGCCGTCCTGGCGATGGTCCTCGTGAGCCAGGTGATCATTCGGCTGGTCTTGCCGGATCTTCACAATGTCCCCGTCAACCCATTTTCGGCCTTTCTGACCTCACCTTCGCTGCTCGCCGGGCTGATGGCACTGGTGATCGTCGCCGGGGCCATTCGCGAAGAGTTGCAACGGGCATTCCTGCTGCACCGGTTCGAACAGGTGCTCGGCCGTCCCTGGGTAGGGCTGGCGATCGCCAGCATCGCCTTTGGATTGGGCCACACCGTCCAAGGCTGGGACGCGGCAATTGTGACCGCTTTGCTCGGTGCCTCGTGGGGCACGATTTACCTGATGCGGCGCAGCGTCATCGGCACCATGACCAGCCACGCCGTGTTCAACGTGCTGCAGGTCCTGGCCGGGTACGCCATGCTGACGCGCGTTTAATTCAGGTCGCCCGCTACGTGCCCATCCTGATCGCGGCTCGTTCAGGACTTGATCTTCCACAGCTCGATCACGGCTGTGCGGCGACGGAGGTCGATGATCCAATCGGCAATCAACTGTGCGCGCCGATCGTCAGCCAGGCGTTGACGAATCGCCGGCGCGGCCTGCTCGAAGGTCATCTGCTGTCGTTCGAACTCCTCGTGCCGTGCGCCGTAAAACGCACGCGCGTCCTCGTCGGTTGGCGGCCCCACCGCCGCGAAGCGCTGGTTCAAGTACGAGGCGATCCGGAGATCGTCGCGTAGCCACGCCCGCACCCGCGCGACAGAAAACCCACCGGCCGCCAGCGCCTGCGCCAACTGGTCTGCGGTCGCGAAGCGATCCCGAAGTTGCGAAACGCGTTCGTCCACCAACGCGTCTTCCGGCTCGGGCGGGGCGTAGCGGTCAACCTCGCGCAGCACCAGCACCCGCTCCACGAGGCGCTCGGTCGCGCTGTTCACGCGATCGCCATCGACGGACTCGATCAAATTCAGGGACAGCGCCGTGTGCACATCGCTCAACGTCACCGCCTCTCCGCCGACGATGGCGAGCGTACGGTCGATGAGCGCACCGGGTTGAACGTTCGCGGTGAGCAGCAGCAAGAACGGAAGCATCAGAACGCCTGCCCGAGCGAGATATGAAAGACCGAGCGA
>JACCSI010000483.1 GCA_013813075.1 Acidobacteriota bacterium
ATCTTGGTCTGCCGCTCGCGCTCGAAGCGGACACCGGCAAGCTCTTCCCGGCATCGAACCGCGCCCGCGACGTGCGTGACGCCCTCGTTGGACATGCGCGCGCGCTTGGCGCCCAGTTTCAATTCAACGTCTCGCTCACCGGCCTCGAGCCTGCTGCGGATGGCTGGACGGCGCACACCACCCGTGGCCCGATCCAGGCGAGTCGGGTGGTGTTGGCGACTGGAGGACTGTCCGTCCCTGCGACCGGGAGCGACGGCGGTGGACTCCGCATCGCCGAATCGCTCGGTCATCGCGTCCACGCGGTGTATCCAGCACTCACGCCCCTGCTGTCAGACCCTCCGGGCCACGCCAGCTTGAGCGGCGTATCGCTCCACGTGCGGCTCCGCGCACGTGCAGGCACCCGCGTGGTGGAAACTTCGGGCGGTTTCCTGTTCACGCACCGTGGGTACAGCGGACCTTCCGTGCTCGACATCTCACACGTGTTCGTGCGCAACCGTGACGCGTCGATTCGCGTGCAGTGGTCGCGTCTGAATGCGCTCGAGTGGCAGGCGGTCCTCGCGCGCGCGGGCGGCCTGGTCATGAGCACGATGTCGGCACACCTGCCGCAACGACTGGTGGCGCAGTTGATGGCGGAAGTCGGTGTGCCTGCAGAGCGCCGGGCGGCGGACTTGCGACGCGTCGAGCGCATCGGTTTAATCGCGGGCCTGACATCGTATCCACTGCCTGCGACGGGGGACGAGGGCTTCAAGAAGGCAGAAGTCACGGGCGGTGGCGTCGCGCTCGAAGACGTGGACGCGAAGACGCTGGCGAGTCGCAAACACCCCGGACTGTTCGTTTGCGGCGAAATCCTCGATGCCTTCGGCCCGATCGGTGGCCATAATTTCGCCTGGGCGTGGGCGACCGGGCGTCTGGCAGGGACGGCCGCGGCAGCACACTGAAACCCAACACGGCAAGGGACGCGCTTCGAACCCTCTCGTTGGGTGGTGCAAAGAGGTCGCTGTCCGACCGCGAGTGTCCCGATCGCTATTAAGATGGCGGCTCACTCAGTTTCCACGGAGCTCAGCCATGCGCCCAATCCAACGCGTCGCGCTCACCTTCGCGCTTGCCACGTCCACCGCCTGGCTTTCCGCGCAACAGCCGCAGCCCGCAACCTCGGGTTATCTCATGCCGCCGAAGGCGATTGTCGATCTCCTGGACGCACCGCCGGCACCGATCACGGAGTTGAGCCCGACGCGGGACATTGTCGCGCTCATCGAGCGCGCCAGCATGCCGAAGCTGGCCGAACTGGCGCAACCGGTGCTGCGCATCGCCGGACGCCGTATCAACCCGCGGACCAACGGGCCACATCGCGCCCAGGTGTCGCGTGCCATCACTCTGAAGAACATCGCCGACGGCACGGAGAAAAAGGTGAACGGTCCCGCTGACCCTGCGCTGTCCTGGATCGGCTTCTCAACCGACGGCAAGCGGTTCGCCTTCACGCAGCAGCGCGAGAACGGCATCGAGTTATGGATCGGGGACACTGCAACCGGCCAGGCGAAATCGGTAACCACCGCGCAGCTCAACGCGTCGCTTGGTACGCCGTGCACGTTCGTCGGCACGGGCTCATCACTCCTCTGTTCGTTCGTGTCACCAAGCCGCGGCGCCGCGCCGGTCTCGCCGCCCGTGCCGAACGGGCCGAACGTCCAGGAGCACCGGGGTCAGGTCGCTCCAGTTCGCACCTACCAGGATTTGTTGACGAGCGCGTTCGATGAAGTGCTGTTTGACTACTACGCGACGAGCCAGCTGACGTTCGTCGACGCGCTATCGGGCCAGCGCGCGCCGGTCGGCGCTCCCGGAATCTTCGAGACCGTCGAGGCCTCGCCGGATGGAAACCACATTCTGGTCAGCCGCATCCAGCGCCCTTACTCGAGGCTGGTGCCCTACACCAATTTCCCCTCGGTCGTTGAAGTGTGGAGTCGCAACGGCGGCGTCGCGAAGAAAATCGCCGAGCTGCCGATGGCTGACACGGTACCAAACGGGGGGGTGATGCCCGGCCCGCGCAGTTATCAATGGCAACCGCTTGCGCCCGCGACGCTCACCTGGGTTGAGGCGCTGGACGGTGGTGACCCGAAAACGACGGTGCCGCACCGCGACAAGGTGATGACCATGTCGGCGCCATTTGCGGCCGCACCAGCGGAGATGGCCAAACGGCGTTTCGCTTCGGCGGGCTGTCCTTTACCGACAATGGCGTCGTCCTGTTGACGGAAAACGATCGCACCCGTCGCTGGACACGCACCTGGATCATCGATGCGCCAGGCGCCGCACCACGTAAGCTCTGGGACCGCAGCCAGCAGGACGCGTACACCAACCCGGGCACGCCGCAGCGCCGCGCCCAGGCATCAGGTCACTCCACGCTGCACCAGGTCGGCACCAGCATTTATCTGTCGGGCACCGGGGCCGGGCCCGAAGGCGCGCGGCCGTTTGTCGACCGTCTCGACCTCACCACGCTCAAGAGCGAGCGGTTGTTCCAAACGAGCGGCCGCTCATTCGAGTCTGTCGTGAGCGTGCTGTCCGACGACGGCTCGCGGATCCTGACACGTTATGAGAGCCGTAACGACCCGCCCAACTTGTACGTGCGTGACTTGAAGACCGGCGACCGGCGGGCGCTGACCAACTATCAGGATCCGGCGCCGCAATTGAAAGGCATTCAGAAGCAGCTCGTGACCTACAAGCGGAATGACGGCGTGACGCTGTCCGCGACCATCATCACGCCGCCAGGCTGGACGCCGGCCCAGGGACCGCTGCCGACGCTGGTGTGGGCGTATCCGACCGAGTTCACGGATCCGGATATGGCCAGCCAGGTCACCGGGTCGCCCGATCGATACACGACCATCAACGGTGCATCGCATCTGCTGTTCCTGACCCAGGGCTACGCCATTATCGACGACCCGACGATGCCCATCGTCGGACCGGGCGAAACCGCGAACGACACCTATGTGCAGCAACTGGTCGGCAGCGCACAAGCGGCGGTCGACCGCGCTGTCTCGCTCGGCGTCACTGACCGCAATCGGGTTGTCGTTGGCGGCCACAGCTACGGCGGATTCATGACCGCCAACCTGCTGGCGCATTCCGACATCTTCCGCGCCGGGCTCGCCCGCAGCGGCGCCTACAACCGCACGCTCACACCATTTGGCTTCCAGAACGAACAACGCACGTTCTGGGAAGTGCCGCAGATTTACGGAGCGATGTCGCCGTTTTTCTTCGCGCACAAGGTGAACGAGCCGATTCTGTTGATTCACGGCGAGGCCGACGACAACAGCGGCACGTTCCCGATTCAATCCGAGCGCATGTATATGGCGCTCAAGGGCCACGGCGCGACGGTGCGCTACGTCACGCTCCCCTACGAGCCACACGGCTACACCGGGCGCGAGTCG
>JACCSI010000192.1 GCA_013813075.1 Acidobacteriota bacterium
TCGTATCTATCATCAACCGGCGAAACGGAGCGACCGCGCGTTTGCGTCCAGCCGCTGCGTGCGCTCAAAACAGAAACAGAGCAGCCAGGAAGATCGCAATCATCGAAAAGGCGAGAGCGACTTTCACGGCAGTCCCGATCAGGAAGCCAATCCACGCTGCCATCCCCACGCGCCCGGCGCGGGCGAAGTCGCGATGCGCGCTGAGCTCACCCAGCACGGCCCCTACCAGCGGCCCGAAGATGACCCCTGGCAGTCCGAGCGGAAGCCCGAGCAGCGTGCCGAGCGCCGCGCCCACGACGGCTCGCGGACTGGCACCGACGTGTTTGGCTCCGAGCGCCGCAGCGACGAAGTCCACGGTGTAACTGAGGGCGCCGATGACGCCGATGAGCGCGAGTGTCCAGACGCCGACGCGCGCGAAGCCGTCCGCCCAGGCCGCCAGGAGCAGCCCGGCGAAAATCAGGACCGTGCCTGGCAGCGCCGGAAAGACAATACCGACCACGCCGACGCCGACGAGCAGGCAGGCGAGGATCCAGAATAGTAGCGTCATGGGCAGCTGACATTATCCGGCGATTTCGCCATCGATCGGTGCGCGGCGCCCGCAGCTCTCCATCGGGCGCCGAGCCAATTCGCCGATCCACCCCATCGCTCGATCAGCGCACTGGGTGATCTTTGACGGGTGATCCAGTAGGATCGGCGCCGCACCCGCGTTCATCCTGGAGGCTGCAATGCACTTTCGATTGGCATGCATCGTTTTGGTGCTCGCGCTCGCCGCGCCGACCTTCGCACAGCTTGAGAACGTCGGCAACCTGACGTTCCCGACGTCGGCGTCTCCCGAAGCCCAGCGGCACTTTCTGCGCGGGGTGGCGATCCTGCACAGCTTTGGCTGGAAGCAGGCGATCGCCGAGTTCAAGCGCGCGCAACAGATTCAGCCCGACTTCGCCCTCGCCTACTGGGGCGAGACGCTCTGCTACAACCACCCGCTCAATGCCATTGGCGACGACAAGAATCCGCGCGCAGTGCTGGCGCGCCTTGGCCCGAACCGTGTCGCACGCGTCGCCAAAGCGCCGACGCCGCGAGAGAAAGGGTTCCTGGAAGCCGTTGAAGACCTGTGGGCCGAGGGACCGGACTGGCGCGCACGACGCGTGGCGTACATGGCAGCGATGGAGCGTCTGCACGCGCAGTTTCCAGACGATGACGAAGTGACGACGTTCTACGCGCTATCGCTCCTGAGCGGCGCGCGCGCGTTGAACGACGACAGCTTCAGGCTCGAGATGAAGTCCGGCGCACTGGCGCTGGACGTTTTCAAGCGCAACGCCAATCATCCCGGCGCCGTGCATTACGTGATTCACGCCTTCGATGATCCGGTGCACGCGCCGCTCGCGCTCGAGGCCGCGAAGGTGTTCGCGAAGATCGTGCCCGCCGTGTCGCACGCCATCCACATGCCGACACACATCTTCATCCAGCATGGGATGTGGAACGAGGTAGCGCAGCAGAACGTGCGCGCGTTCAGCGTCGCCCGCGAGTTGTTCGAGCCGGGAGACACGCCAGGTGACATGGCACACTCGGGCGACTGGGGGCAGTATGGCTTCCTTCAGCTCGGTGATTACGCGACAGCTCGCGAGCGCACTCGACTGTTCGAGGAACTGGCGACGTCGTTCAAGCAGCCGCGGCTGTCAAGCGTCGCTGCCTTGACCAGAGCGCGTTATGTCGTCGAAACCGAAGAGTGGCACGTTGAGCCGGTGACGGACGCCGCGTCGAATGAGACCCTGTTTGCCAATGGCGTCAGCGCGGTGCGAACAGGCGATGTCGAAACAGCGCGGAAAATACTTGCAATGCTCGCGTCCAAGACTCCTGCCGCCACGACGGCGTCCGCAGGCGGCGCTCATGCTGACCACGGTGGCGCTCCGCCCGCGCCGATGGCGGGTAACCCCGATGCCGGCAAGTCCGTGCGCATCATGCACCACGAACTCGCGGCGCTGCTTGCCGAGGCAGGAGGGCAGCAGGATCAAGCGATCACACTGCTGCAGGACGCGGTGCGGATTGAAGAGAGCATGCGGCCGCCCAACGGTGCCGCCGATCCGATTAAGCCATCGCACGAGTTGCTTGGCGAGGTACTGCTTCGAGCTGGCAAGGCCGCCGAGGCGGCGAAGGCGTTCGAGGCATCTCTCTTGCGCATGCCGAATCGCGCACGGTCGCTTCATGGCGCCGCATTGGCGCACGGCGCCGCCGGCCACCCCGACTTGTCAGCGGCGCGTTGGAAGACCCTGCGATCGTTCTGGAAAGGCAAGCCGCTGACGGCCTCGGCGACCGACCTTCGGTGACCTGAACTGCGTTGCAGCAGGTCGACCTGTCCGATCGCCAGCGCCGGCCCCGCGCTCGCTGTGCAATCCAGTACAGCGACCCGATCCCCTTGGGAATAGGCTGAGCGGGCATCACCAATCGCGCGCCCGGGTCCAACATTGTCTTTAATCTCGTCACCCTCGACGACGGAAAGGTGTTCGCCAGTTTGCGCGGACGCAGGGCCTCATGACACCAGCGTCCGCCCGTAAGGCGATCGATACCCCGTCGCGCGGGGACGGGGGTGGCTGCATCATTTCGGCAGGCGCATTCGCGACCAGGACGTTGTGCCCGCGATATCGCTCGCGCGGGTCGATGCTGCCGGAGGTGATGTGATGTCTGCCCGGGTGCTGGTCGTGGACGACGAGGAGGTCATCGGCCTGCTGGTCCGTCGCGCGCTACGGGGCCACGAGGTGACGGTCATGACCAGGGCGGTCGACGCCCTCGCCAGCATCAAGGCCGGCGTGACCTACGACCTCATCTTGAGCGACGTGATGATGCCGGAGATGACGGGCGTCGAATTTTACCGCGCGTTGATGGAAGACGCTCCGGACCAGGCCGCCGTCCTCGTGTTTCTGTCGGGAGGCTCGTTGCCCGCGGCTACCGACGCCTTCGTGAGATCGGCCGGCAACCACTGCATGGACAAGCCGTTCGTACTCAAAGAGTTAAAAACATTCGTCGAGGTGCGATTGGCTGAACGTGTGCGCGCCAGCCTGCGCAGCGACGACGAGCCATGAGCGAAGCGATAGAGGCGGCCACCGTTCACCAGCTGAAGAATCAGCTTTCCATCATTCTCGGCTTCTGCGAGTTGCTTCTCAATGACCTGGCTGCCGACGACAAACGCCGGTTGGACGTACTGCAGATCCAGAGGGCTGGAAAAACCGCGCTGGAGGTACTCCGTGAGACACCCTGACATCACGCGTTTCGTGACGGCGAGAATGCCATGACCGCGGACCTACCCGCCCGAGGCGTGGTCCTCGTCGTCGATGACGAGCCCGGGGTTCGAGAGCTTGCTCGACGAATCCTGGAAAGCAGCGGTTATGGGGTGCTCGAGGCTGGCGATGGACAGCAGGCGCTCGACGTGTTCGCGAGCAATGTGCGCGTCGACTTTCTGATGGCCGATCTGGACATGCCCGTGATGCGCGGCGAAGAGCTGGCGGCCAGAATGCGCATCCTTCGCCCCGAGCTGCGGGTGCTGTATGTGACGGCACATAGCGGTGCCCTCTTTCGAGAGCGGCCCGAGCTGTTGGATGGCGAGGCGTTTCTGGACAAACCGTTCACTGTGGCCGGATTGCTCGAAGCGGTGTCGCTGCTGAACCGCCCCCGCCGGACCCGTCGGCACTGGCGCGCTTGTGGCGCAAGACTATCGGGAAAGTCTTGCCGAGATGATTCGCCCGACCTCTCTGGTCGGTCTGTTCTA
>JACCSI010000553.1 GCA_013813075.1 Acidobacteriota bacterium
TCGGCAAGCGACTGGCCGCGCGTCACGCGATCGCCGAGCGCCACCGCGACGCGCGTCACCCGACCGGCCGCGATCGGAGTGACGGCGACCTGGCGATAGTCGTTGGCCTCAACCACGCCCGACAGCCGGAGACTTCCTGCAGCTGTGTCCCGCCGTACCGGCGTCACCTCGATGCCCGCCCTATCCACGGCCTCCTGCGTGAGCGTAATCGTCACGTCCGGCAGGGGCGCCGTGTCGGCCCTCGCCGCTGACTCGGCGCCGGGAACCGGCATCTTCATTCCGGCCATCTCGCCGCCAGCCGTCGCGCTCGGCGTCGCGGAAGTAGCCTGCATTTTCATCGCGCTGCGCAGGTAAAGCCACGCGCCGGTCGCGCCCAAAGCGATGAGCGCGCCGGCGGCGATCGCCACGACGGTCCATCGCATCGGACCTGTAGAGGCGAGCCTCACTTCACGTCTCCCCGCGCACGCTTCAGCGCGGTGCGCGCCTCGAATGCTGCACGTAAGGCGTCGGTGTAGCCCATTTCGATCTCCAAAAAGCGGCGCTGCTCGGCAAGGACCTCGGTCAAGGTGCTGCGGCCAAGGTCATACGTCTCGCGGACCACATCGAGATTCTGCTGGGCCAGCGTCCGCACGCCTGATGTGTAGACGGCAACAGCGCGCCGCGCATGCGCATCGCGCGCGGCAGCGATGGCCAGCTCGGACTCGGCGGTCAGCGCGCGCGCATCTCGCAGGTATTGTGCCCCGGCCCGTTCGGCCTGCGCCGCCGCAATGGCTCCCTGATTGCGATTGTTGAGCGGCACGACGACCGTAGCGCCCGCGGCGAGGTTATGAAAGATGCCCTGGACAGGTTCGAGGGTGCCGAGGGATCCGAACGCCATCTGCGGAAAGCTGGCGTTCATGCGCATGTAGCTGCCGAACAAGTTAAGGTCGAGCCGGCCGTCGCTGCGCGCCTGGTCGACGCGCGCCTCGGCGAGCCGCAACCGAGCGTCCGCTTCGAGGATATCCGCCCGTTGCCCAATCGCCGGCGCATCCGTCGTCGCAGTTGCCTGGAGGTCGGCCTGCACGAGAGCGTCGAGCGAATCGCGCACGGTGACGACACCGTAAGGCGCACCGCCCAGGGCGCGTTTGAGCGCGATCAGTGCTGCCTCGGCCTGGCCGGCCTGTAGCAGACGCCGTGCTTCGAGGCGATGTAATTCCACCTCGACAATGTTTCGTTCCAGCGGCGGCGTAGCGCCCTCGTCCACACGCCCTCGCAGCAGCTGGTAACTGCTTCGCGTCGCCGCCACGAGCGCGTCGCTCACCTCCAGCTCCCGCGCGGCCGCGGCAAGCTCGCCGTATGCTGCACGAATGGTGGTGGCGAGCATGCGCTCTTGGTCGGCGGCGGCGAACTCGGTGACTTCGATAGCGCGATCCGCGGCCGCGATGCGGCTGCGGCGGCGAAACAGCTCCAACGGCCACTCGACCTCGGTGCTGGTCGTGTTGTCCGACCCGCGGTTCTGTTCCTGCCGCATGACCGACACCATGGGATTCGGGCGCAGCGCAGCCTGCTGTCGCCCTCCGCGCGCGGCAGTGATGGTCGTCCGTGCCGCCAATAGCTCCGGCTCCCGCTCGAGCGCGAGCGCTACCGCCTGATCAATCGACATGCCGCTGACCGGATCAACATATCGCACCGCCATCCGATCGTCCGCGGCGGCTTGCCCCGTTTGCGCAAGCGCCGGAGTCGCGAGGCACGCAGCGACAACCACGGCGCCCGTGAGAACTCCTGAGCTGATCGACTGCATCATTGAACTATTCCCTCGAAAGCGACCGACCCGGTGCCAGCAGCCCCCTGCCAGTCGACCGTGAACTGCCATGTGCCCACCATGCCGAACTCGCCAGAGGCGGTGTAGCGTCCAGGCGTGCCGGAGGGCGTCACCTGCACGCCTCCCGACATCACCATGCCCGGCATGGTCATCGCGCCGCCCGCGCGTACCGTGCCGACATCAATCAGCGCGCCAGTCGAGGAATCGCGGAACTCGATGACGAAGGCGCTGCGACCTTGGCTGAGCGCCCCGGTTGCCGAGATCACGCGGATCTCGAGATTGCCGGCCTGCACGGTCTGAATCCGGGTCGTGTCCCCACCGCCCCCCGCGTCGTCATCGCCGCCCCTCCAGCGTTGCGACTGGTAGACGCCGGCCCCAACCGCGACGAGCACGATCACAACGATCAATGCGACCCGCAATCGCCGCGCGCGGGAGCCACCGGATGAATGCGACGCTTCGGTGACGGCGTGTGAGGGGCGCGCCAGTTCGCCGACCGGCAGGTTCCTCGCCCGCAGCCAGTAGAAGATCACCGGCGTCACGATCAGCACGTGCAGGAGTGACGAGAGCATCCCGCCGAGCACCGGCGTCGCCAGCGGCTTCATCACTTCTGCGCCAACGCTGCTGCTCCACATGATCGGCAGCAGGCCAGCGACCACAGTCGTGACCGTCATCACCTTGGGGCGCAAACGCAGCAAGGCTCCCTCGGTGACCGCCTCGCGCAGCGACGCCCGCGTCAGTGTGCCGCCCCCCTCGCTCTGTTTCCGCGCGACCGCCTCTTCGAGATAGATCACCATCACCATGCCCGTCTGCACCGCAGTGCCAAACAAGGCGATGAACCCCACCCAGACGGCCACCGAGAAGTTATAGCCAAGCAGCCACAGCAGGTAAACGCCACCAGTCAAAGCAAAGGGCACGGCCATCAGCACGTGTGCCGCCTCGACAACGGAGTGATAGGTGAAATACAGCAGCACGAAGATCACGACGAGGACGATGGGCACAACCAGCCGCAGGCGCTGGCGGGCACGCTCCTGATTCTCGAAGCGTCCGCTCCAGCCAAGGTAATAGCCCGCGGGCAGCGGCACCGACGCGGCCACTTTGATCTTGGCGTCCTCGACGAAGCTGCCGACGTCGCGGTCCTGGACGTTGAGCAGCACGGTCGCGAGTAGCAGACCGTTCTCCGACGAGATCATTGCGGGACCGCGCGCCGGGGCAATCGACGCGAGCGCACTGAGAGGAATCTGCGCACCCGACGGCGACGCCACCAGAACACGGCCGACCGCCTGGGGGTCGGCACGATACTCTTCGGCATATCGAACCCGGACCGGGAAGCGCTGACGACCCTCGATGGTCATGGCGAGGACCGACTCACCTACCGCTGTCTGAATGACATCCTGGACGTCGCCGACGTTGATGCCGTATCTTGCGGCCGCCTGTCGGTCGATCGCGATGTTCAAGTACTGCCCACTCGTTACCTGCTCTGGATACACGTTCGAGGCGCCTGGCACCTGCCGCAACACCTCCGCGACCTGGCGGGCGATTCCCTCGAGTACGTTGAGGTCAGTGCCGAAAATCTTGACGCCCACCTCCGACCGAATCCCCGTTGTCAGCATGTCGATGCGATTGATGATCGGCATCGTCCAGATCGTCGACACTCCGGGCAGTTGCGCCGCACTACTCATCTCGGACCGCAGCTTCCCTATCGTCATGCCGGGCCGCCACGCCTCGCGTGGCTTGAGGTGCACGATAGTTTCGGTCATGTTGAGCGGCGCCGGGTCAGTGGACGTATCGGCCCGAGCCACCTTGGCGACGACGTACTCGACTTCCGGGAACGCCATCAATGCCGCATTCTGGCGGACCGCGATCTTGGTGTTTTCCTCGAGCGAGATGCTCGGGTCGGCAATCGGCATGAACATCAGATCGCCCTCGTTGAGTGGCGGCATGAATTCATTGCCAATACCACGCGCCAGCAGCAACGCGCCCGCGAAGAGCAGCACCGCCAATCCCACCGTGATTTTCCGGTATGACAGCGCCGCCTCCAGCACCGGACGGTATAAGCGCTGCAGCAACCGCATGACCGGGTTGTCGCCTTCCTTGTGGAACTTGCCGCCAAGCAGCAACGTGCACAGCACCGGCACCAACGTGACCGCACTGAGCGTCGCCGCCAGCACCGCGAATGTCTTGGTAAACGCCAGCGGGTGGAACAACTTGCCTTCCTGTCCGGTCAACGCAAAGACCGGCAAAAAAGCGAGCACAATAATTGCCATTGAGAAAAAAATGGGACGACCGACCAGACGTGTTGATTCCAATACGGTGGCGGCGACAGCGCGGCGATCACGCGGATCGATGCGGCGCGTCTCGAGAAACCGGAACGCATTTTCAGTGACGACGATACCGGCGTCGACAAGCACGCCAATCGCAATGGCGATGCCGGCGAGGCTCATGATGTTCGAGGTGACGCCGGCGTAATACATGCCGAGGAAGGCCAAGAGCACGGCGAGCGGAAGTGGCATCGTCACAATGAGAATCGAGCGAAGGTGCATCAGGAAGAGCACGTGCGCCAGCGTCACCACGACAATCGCCTCGAACAGTGCGGTGCGAAGCGTCCCGACCGCCTGCTCGATCAATTGCGAGCGGTCATAAAACGGCACGATACGAACGTCGGCCGGCAGGCCCGGTTGAATCTGCGCAATCCGCGCTTTGACCGCGTCGATCACTTCCTTGGTGTTCACACCGGTGCGAGCGACGACGACACCCCCGACGGCCTCGTTGCGGCCCTTCACCAGCGACGCGACACGAAAGGCGTTGCCGATCCGGACGCTGGCCACTTGTTTGACGTCGATCGGCACACCGCCCGATGATCCGATGACAATTGTTTCGATGTCCTGCACCGACTGAATGAGACCGACGCCCCGAACGATCGACCAGGCGCCGTTGGCCTCAATCACGTTGCCGCCGACATTGACGTTACTGCGGCGCACGGCCTCAACGACGTCTCCCAGCGGAATGTTGAACGTGCGCAGGCGATTCGGATCGACCTCGACTTGGTACTGCTGCACGTGGCCACCGACGGAGGCGACCTCGGCGACGCCCGGGACAGCATTCAGTTGATACCGGACGAACCAATCCTGGAGGCTGCGCAGCTCACGCAGCGACAGCGTCGGGCTTTCAAGGGTGTACCAGAACACGTGCCCGACACCCGTGGCGTCGGGACCGAGAGTCGGGGTGACGCCGTCGGGCAGGAGTTTACCGATCAGGTTCATCCGTTCGAGAACGCGCGCCCGTGCAAAATACAGGTCCACGTCGTCCTGAAAGACGATGTAGATCATGGAGAAGCCAAAGGCCGACTGCGAGCGCACGACGCGAACCCCCGCCAGTCCCTGAAGATTGACGGTCAACGGATAGCTGACCTGGTCTTCCACCTCCTGCGCGCTCTGGCCTGGCCAATCGGTAAACACGATGACTTGGTTGTCCGAGAGATCGGGAATCGCGTCGATGGGCGTTGCGGTTACGGCCCACCATCCCCATCCGGCGAGGGCCAGATAAGAGGCCAGGACGAGAAAGCGATTCTTGAGCGAAAGCTCGATGAGACGGTTGATCATGAAGTGGTCGTCGCTCCACCCGGCGCGTCGCGCGCAGACATGAGATGCCAGCCGTTGCCACCCCGGTGGCGAACGGCGTCGGTGAACCGCTTAGATCACGAAAACGGACAAGAGGAGGCGCGTGTCGGTGGACGAGCGAGGGGTATCTGGCGGGTGCTGGCGCGGCCGCCACGCGCGTGCGATGGCGTCTGCGGCGGCGAGCGGAACGGTCGGCGTGAGCACCGCGACAAGCGCTGCGGGAGCAAGGGTCGCGTTCGACAACGGCGTCTCTGAATGCTGACGCTGTTCGCCAGCAGCGCAGCAGTCGTCAGCAGCCTGGTCGTCGCCGCCGTGACCGGCCATCGCGCAGCACGCCATGCGCGCATCGGGGGACGACGCCCACCC
>JACCSI010000576.1 GCA_013813075.1 Acidobacteriota bacterium
ATGTGGTACAGCTCGTGGATGACGGTGTCGAGCTTGGCCACCCAATCGGCGGTCCCGGCCGGATAGAGATCGCGTTTACGGGAGCGCGACAGCGCCTGATCGGTAAACCTCGGCAGCGAAAACGAAATCATGTAGTTCACGGTATTACCGTCGACGTACACCTCGGGCGACTTCGTGACGAACCACTCGCTGCGACGAGTCACCGCGCCAGTCTCGCAATCGCGCCAGAAGAAGTAACCGGGATCACTCGTCGGCAGACCGAGACTGTGACAGCTCGCGTAGGCACCGTCGGCGCTACTGCGGCCGGGGCGGGCAAACACCAGAACGCGGCTGAGATCGATGAAGCTGAGCTCGGGCACGCGCGCAACAATGTCGTGCATGAGACGAGTGACATGCGCTGTGTAGTTGATCCCGCCGCCCCACGGCTGCTCGAGCCACGTCTGACCTTGAATCAAGTGCACCACTCCCCTGCCGACGCCAGCGCTGAGGCAACAAAATCGCCTCAGCGCGGCCTGATTGCTAAATCGAACTCGATGAAATCGTTGGAGTCACCGGCGCCGGAACGCCGTTGCCACTACGAGGCTGCACGGGTCGTGCCGGGCCGTGAGGGGCGGGCGGCGGGCGATTCATTGGGAAAAAGCGGACTGGCTGGTCGCTGGGTTGTGGCGTCTCTGTTGTCGAGGTGGGCGCGCCCGGTGCAATCCCCGACGGCGTCTTAGGCGCTTGGATTGTTTGAGCGGATGGTTTGACACCCATACGTCGCGCAATGATCTGCTGGCGACGTCGTAACCGACTCGTCGGATTTGCCGGGCTGTGCACGCGCGGGTTAATAATCGCGCCGGCCAGGAGCGCCGCCTCGTCTTGGGAAAGGGCGGACGACGATTTCCCGAAGTAGACACGCGAGGCCGCCTCAGCGCCGAAGATGCCATCGCCCCACTCGATCACGTTCAAATAAATCTCGAGGATGCGACGTTTGGTCAGCGCGGCCTCCAGCCGCCTGGTGATGAGCAATTCTGTCACCTTGCGGATGGGGTTTCTCGATTCCGAGAGGTAGAGGTTCTTCGCGAGCTGCTGGGTAATCGTACTGGCGCCGCGTGCGAACCGCCCTTCTTCCCAGTTGGCCTCGAGCGACGCGCGGAACTCTTTCAAGTCGACGCCGTCGTGATCGAAAAAGGCGCTGTCCTCCGCAACCAGCACCGCCCGGCGAAGGTTGCTGGAAATCTGGCTGTACGGCATCCATCGGTGGCGGACGCTGTATCGCTTCCCCACCTCTGCCGCCTCGCGCGTGCGCAATTGCATGAACGCTGTGGTCTCGGGGTTGGTGGTCGCGAGCGGACGGACGTCGGGAAGAGTCAGGTAGATATAGCCGAAGAAGACGAACCCCAGCGCCGCGGCCAGCGCGAGTCCACGCAGCACTTTGCGCACTTGAGGATGATACGCCCGCGTCCACCAGGCAGCCGCGCCACGAGAGCGCACCAGGCGTTAACACGAGGCCGGGATCAGCCCTCGGTGACGATCTTGATCCGATCACCGACCTTGGGCTGCTCGTTGACCGCGTAGCCATTCATAATCGCCAGGTCGTTGGCACGGACAAGATTTCCGCGCGCCGCGATGGCTTGCCACGTGTCGCCCTGACGAACGGTGTAGAAGTCCAGACGGTTCGGGCGGATGTCATCGGCTTCGCGCTGCGTCAGCGGGCGGTAGGAACCTATCGCGGCATCGACTTCGCGATCGACGCGGGCGAACTCTTCGCGGGGTGCGAACCCGGCGAGTAAAAAGACCTGCCGACCATTCTGGATGTACGCCGCCCGCATCGTCACCACGCCGAGCCCCTCGAGTTGCCCCTGGTAGACGCCGACGAACGCGTCGGCGCCGTTGAGGCTGGCCATCCGCCCTTCGATCGGCTTGAACTGCACCGCCGCCATCGCGCGCAACGCGACCTCTTGAATGGTGCGTCCCTGTGGCCGGTCTACGAGCTGGAGCAGCATGTAGCGCTTCTGGCCAGGCTCCTGCGCAGACACCTGCTCGGGTGTGTTGGTGATCTCCCACCCGTCCGGGAACTCCAACGCAAATCGCAGTGGCGGGTGAAGAAAGCTGTTGCCGCGCACGACGCCCTCTTCGGGGTTGTCGCCAACCACGATATTGTCGATCTGTTCGAGAAACCGGCTGCGCCCACGCTCGCTGCCTGAGGGCGATGCGATCTTCGCTAAAACTGGCTGCGCTTCGATCACGCGCGCTGCAGGGTCGGGATGCGTGGACAGCCAGTTGGGCACCCCGCGCGCGTCGAGTTCATTGACGCGTGCAAGCGTCGAAAGAAATTGCGGCACCCCGGCCGGGTCCCAACCGCCCCGTGACGCGTATTCCATGCCCAGCCGATCCGACTCGCGCTCGTCGTCCCGTCCATACTTCAGGAACGCCACACCGAGCGCCGCGGATGTCAAATCGGCAAAGGGTTGTGTCGCAGGGACGAAGATGCCCAGGACCGCCAAACCAATCCCCCCGAGGCCTGCGCGCGTGGACTGCTGCGCCGCATGTCGGGCGGTGACGTGAGCGATTTCGTGGCCGAGGACGCCGGCAAGCTCCGCCTCGTCGTTGAGATACGGCAGAATTCCACGCGTGATGTAGATATAGCCGCCCGGTAAGGCGAACGCATTGATGGCTTGATGATTGACGACCGTGAAATTCCACGGCAGGTGGGGCCGGTGCGACAGCTGAGCAAGACGATCGCCGATATCAGCGACGTAGCGCTGCAATTGTGGATCGTCGTAAACGCCCATCTCGCGGCGGACTTCGGCGTCGGCTTGCTGGCCGTACGCGATTTCCTCCGCCTCGCTCATGAGCGTCAGCTCCTTTTTTCCGGTTACGGGATTGGTCGCGCACGCGGCGAGGGCAATGACCAGCGCAAAGGACACCGTCGCGTGAGTAGCGCGCATGTTGATACCATGCTGCAACGCGTGTGCCACGGAGCCTTCGCTCCCAATGCCAACGCCTCACGAAACGACAATCATTTCGCGGCTACCGGGGCGAGTAGTCCTAATTCCGCTAGCTGGCGGCGCAGCGTTTCAACAACTGCGGGAG
>JACCSI010000615.1 GCA_013813075.1 Acidobacteriota bacterium
GACGGCTCCGGTTTCCGGTTCTTGAGGATGCAGTCCGAAAAGTGCAACAGCTCCGGCGCAAACTGGTCGCGTTTGCCAATCTGTTTCTTCGACGTCTTGCCGTTCACGGTCAGCTCATACGCCAACCCCTCGGCGTACTCGTAGGCCGGATCCACGTGCAACATGCCTTTGGTGCCGACGATGCGATAGGACGCGACGTCGGCGGCATTGAAGCTGGTGACGAAGGCGGCAAGGCGCTCCCCTTTAAACCGCAGCAGTGCCCCCGTTGATTCATCGACCTTTTTGGTGCGGCCGGCGCCACTGTTGACTGATAACGCCATCACTTCGGTCGGTTCTGCACGAAAGAGATAGCGGGCGGCATTGATGCAGTAGACGCCAATGTCGTAGAGCGTGCCGCCGCCCATTTCGGGCTTGGTGCGGACATCGCCCTCGCGCACGCGCATGGCGAACGACGAGTTGAAGAACTTTGGTTCACCGATGCGCCCGCCGCGAACCGCTTCGACGGCACTGAGGTTGATCTCTTCGAAGTGCAGCCGATACGCAATCATCAGCTTGACGCGGTGCGCGCGGCACGCGTCGATCATCCGCTGGCACTCCGCCGCGGTGGTGGCCATCGGCTTCTCGCACAACACGTGCACGCCGGCGTTGGCGGCGCGAATCGCATACTCGGCATGCAGGTGGTTGGGGAGCGCGATGTAGACGGCGTCCACGTCAGCCAGGCACTGCTCGTACTCCTCATAGGAATACCCGTCGGCCCGGTACTTTCTTGACAGCGTCTTCAGTTTGTCCGGGTCGTCGCTGACGAGTGCCGCGAGCACGGAGTTTCGTTGAGCGTGGGCGAAGGCCGGAAGGACCGCTACCTGGGCAATGTGCCCAAGCCCAACGACGGCGTAACGAATGGTAGAGGAGCGGGAAGGCATGCGGTGCCGCTTGCAAGCGGCATGCTCGTTCGGTATTCGAGGCATAACGCCACGCCAACTGACAGCGGACGTTTTGACGCTTGGTGGAGCGCACTCCGCGAGCCGCACCGGGTCGAGCCGACGATGCCGGTCACGGCGCCGATGTGGCAAGTTCTTGTGAGATAGTGGAACGTTCACGCTCAACGTTTCACCGAGAGGAAAACCCATCATGCGTTTCGTCCCAGGCTCTGCGCTCGCCGTTGCCGTTGTCATGCTCGCTCCCGCGTTTCTTGGTGCCCAGGGGCAGGACGCCGCCCGCGTTGTCGCCGGCGGCGGGATCACCGTCCCGGGTTGGACCGGAAAAATCGACCCGCAGGAAGAAAAGGCCGGCCGGGTGCTCAATAACGCCAAGTTGGCGATGCAAGGCCAAGATCTGCAAGTCACGACCGGTCCCGCGGTGACGTACTGGAATCCAAAGAACGTCGCCGCGGGCAACTACACCGTGAAGGCGACCTTCACCGAATCGAACTACATGGGACTCAACGATCATCCGCATCCGTACGGTATCGTCATCGGCGGTAACGACCTTGGCGCCGCGTCGCAAAGCTATCTGTACTGCGCCGCCTACGGTAACGGTTCCTTCATCGTCCGCGGCTTTGGTCCCGAGGCGTTCCAGATGGGCGGCCAACGTCCAACGCCGCACGACGCCGTGGCCAAGGCGTCTGGCAAGGGCGCGTCCGTCAAGCAGGAAATCGCGGTGTCGGTCGATGCCGACTCGGTCGATTGCTCGATCAACGGCGAGGTCGTCGCTACCTATCCGAAGGCAGAACTGGTTGCGGCCGGGAAGTTGAAGTCGACCGATGGTGTGTACGGTATTCGCTTCGCGCACAACACAGATGCCGTCGTCAGCGGCCTCACGGTGACCAAGCAGTAGACAGCCAGTGGGGAGTGCGTAAGTCTGCCGAGGCTGCGCATTTCCCACTTGCACGTCCCACTTGCACCCTCCCAGCGTCAGCCGAATGCTGTAGCGCGAATTCAACGCGCGCGCATCGTGGCGTGGACGAGCCACTCGCACTGCGCGCTACCCCCCGGGCACTGAGCACCCGGCACTCCCAGTCGCACCTCGTTCCCGCGACCTCCACCCAGCCCTACCAATCGGCACGAAAGCTGCGGGTCAGCTCCCCGGGGCGCCGTGCAATTGCACGTGTTTCATCTGCGCCACCCTATAAAAA
>JACCSI010000618.1 GCA_013813075.1 Acidobacteriota bacterium
CCTTGGTCGAGGCGACGCCGATTTCTGGACCGGCATGCGTGTAGAGCGTGCCGTCGGCCTCACGTGTGGCCATGCTGCCGACGACGTTGCAGATGGCGATGCTGCGCGCGCCCTTGCTTTTGGCCTCGCGCAAGGCGGCGAGCGTGTCGGCGGTTTCGCCTGACTGGGTAATGACGATGGTCAGCGTCTTGTCGTCGACGATCGGGCTGCGGTAGCGGTACTCCGATCCGTAGTCCACTTCGGTCGGAATCCCCGCGAACTGCTCGATCAGGAACTTGCCCACCAGACCGGCATGCCACGACGTGCCGCACGCCAGCAGCTGCACCTTGTTGAAGGCGCGAAAGTCATCGTCGGTCAATTTCATTTCGTCGAGGAAGACGAGTCCGGTGTCTTGCGAGACGCGACCGAGGATGGTCTCGCGCACAGCGGTCGGCTGTTCGAAGATTTCCTTCAGCATGAAATGCTTGTAGCCGGCCTTTTCCGCCTGGACTGGATCCCAGGTGACGCGGGTCGACTTCTTTTCGACGACGGCGCCGTCGAGAGTCGTGAACTTGACGCCGGCGCGTGTCACGATCGCCATCTCCTGATCGTCAAGGAAGGTGACGTCACGCGTGTGCTGAAGAATTGCCGGAATGTCGGATGCGACGAACCACTCGCCATCGCCGAGACCGACCACGACCGGCGGGCCATTGCGCACGGCGACGATCTTCTCGGGGTCGTCAGCGGACAGCATGACGATGGCAAACAGGCCGCGCAGGCGCTTCATCGCGCGCATCACCGCGTGCTCGAGACCGTCCGCTTTCCACTCCTGCTCAACGAGGTGGGCGACGACCTCCGTGTCGGTCTCGGTGACGAACTTGTGGCCCAGCGCCTGGAGCTCCTGCTTCAACTGAAGATAGTTCTCGATAATGCCGTTGTGGACGACGACAATCTTGTTCTTGCAGTCGCGATGGGGGTGGGCGTTTTCTTCAGTGGGCCGTCCATGGGTCGCCCAACGCGTGTGGCCGAGACCGTACACACCAGTGAGCGGCTCGGCGGCAATCACTTGCTCGAGGTTTGCCAGCTTGCCCGCGCTGCGACGAATCTCCAGCCCGTTGCCGTTGACCACCGCCACCCCGGCAGAATCGTAGCCGCGGTATTCAAGGCGACGCAGCCCTTCGATGAGGACCGGAACAACCGCCTTGTCGCCGATGTAACCGATGATGCCGCACATAAGAAGGGACCTGGTTCTTTCAGTTCAACGTTCACAGTTCAAAGACCAACGTTCAACGTTGGACGGAGGCTTTTCGCTTGGCCACCCAGCCGGCCTTGTTTTCCTGGCGGCTTCTGCCGATGCCGAGCGCCCCCTCTGGGACGTCAGTGGTGACGGCCGATCCTGCGGCAATGTAGGCCCCGCGGCCGACTTTGACCGGCGCCACCAGCGTCGAGTTGCTGCCGACAAAGGCGCCCTCTTCAATCACAGTCTGGTGCTTCGCAGCGCCATCGTAGTTGCAGGTGATGGTGCCCGCGCCAACGTTGACGTTTGGGCCGATCGTGGCGTCGCCGAGGTAGGCGAGGTGATTGGCCTTGCTGCCCGCGCCCAGGGTGGTCTTCTTGAGCTCCACGAAGTTGCCGACATGGGCGTTGTCGCCGACGTCCGCGCCAGGCCGCAGGTGCGCGAACGGACCAATGGAGGCCCCAGCGCGCACCGTGGCATCCGTGATGACTGAATGATTGCGAATGAGCGCGCGGTCGCCAATGGTGGAGTTGACGATGCGGCTCCCTGAGTATATCTCGCACGCCGCGCCGATCCTGGAGCCGCGCTCGATGAACACGCACGGGTGGATGACGGTATCCAGCCCAATCTCGACATCCGTATCGATATAGGTGGTCGCCGGGTCGATGAGGGTGACGCCGGCCGCCATCAACTCTTCGTTTTTCTGCTGTCGCACCATCCTGCTGACCTCGGCAAGTTCTGTTCGGCTGTTGATTCCGCGAATCTCCACCGCGGTCGGAATCGTAAACGTCGAGACGCCAAGTCCTCGTCGACGGTAAATCGCCACCAGGTCCGGGAGGTAGTACTCACCCTGCGCGTTGTCCGAACCGATGGCCTCGAGCGCCTCGAAGAGCGGCTCCAGGGCAAACGCGTAGATGCCCGAGTTGATCTCGCCAATCGTCCGCTGCGCGACCGATGCGTCGCGCTCTTCGACGATGCGGGCGACGCGCCCCTGCGTTCGCACGATGCGACCGTAGCCATATGGTCGGTCGACCACCGCGGTCAGCACGGTGGCCGCCGCCTGCTCATCTCTGTGTGCGGTCACGAGCCCGTGAAGCGATTCGCGCGTCAGCAGCGGCACGTCTCCTGAGAGCAGTACCACCGTGCCGGTTCGCCCCTTCAGAACCGGTGCGGTCTGCAGCAAGGCGTGGCCGGTGCCGAGTTGCGGCTCCTGCAGCACGAAGTGCAGTTGAGGTCGCACGCCCAGGTGTGACTTGACCTGGTCGGCGGCATGGCCGACGACGATCGTGGTCGTCACGGGACCGAGTGCCGCGGCAGTGTCAAGAACCCGATCGATCAGGGCGCGGCCGGCAACCTGGTGCAGGACCTTCGGCCTTTCGGACTTCATGCGAGTCCCCCTGCCGGCGGCGAGCACAACTATATGGAGATCAGACATGCGGGAAGGGGAACGCCCCCACTAGCCTATCGTTTTTCGGTGCGCTCTGTAGCTCCGGTCGATTCTGGCGTTTCTGGAGGGGCGATGGCCTGTGCCACCGGCTGCCGTGATATAGGTTCAATGGCTTCTGCGCCTTCGGTTCCGGGTTCGCTGGCCACTGTCCTACTGGGAGGGGCCGCCTTGCTGCGTTCTAACGCGGCATACACCGCTTTTGGCGAGAGGTTCAGTTTGTCTGCCACGGTCTTGATGCTATCTCGCCGCGTCCCCCCTACAATTTCCGTCGATTGGCCAAACAAATGCGCTATCTCATCGTCAGACACATCAGCGAAATTCTGGAGCCTGGTCTCCTCCGGCCCAATAATCAACACGAATTCGCCCTTGCTCACTAGTTTCGACCCCTGTGGTATCGGTTCCACCGGGAAATAGCTCCACTCCTCGTGTATTTTCGTCAACTCCCTGGCAACTATAATAGGTCTATCGACCAAATATGTTTCAATGTCGACGAACGTACGCTGAATTCTATGTGGGGCCTCAAAGCACACAACGGGGATGTTTACGAGCGACTTTACCCATTCAAACCACTCAATGCGGTCTTTTGACCTAATAGGAGGAAAGCCAGCAAAGGCAAATCGCTCGAACGATAACCCACTGGCGCTCAGGATCGCCGTGACTGCGCTGGCGCCCGGAATCGGTTCGACGCGCAGTCCGGCTTGCCTCGCGAGCCGCACCAATCTGGAGCCCGGATCGCTGATTCCGGGGGTCCCGGCATCGCTCACGATCGCGATCGAATCCCCCGCATGCATCCGACGAACCAGATGCTCGGCCCGGTGGTGCTCGTTGTGTTCGTGAAGGCTGATGAGCGGCGTGTCGATGCCGTAATGGCGCAGCAGATTGCCCGAGCGGCGCGTGTCTTCGGCCGCGACCAGCGCCACGTCTTTCAAGATCCGCAACGCTCGCAGCGTGATGTCTTCGAGGTTGCCGATCGGAGTCGCCACGACAAACAGGGTGCCCGGCAGACCTGCCGTCATCCTCGCGCGAACCCGGGATGAACCCTGAGTAACGTCGAAGGGTGCATCCGTGGATTTTATTGTACGATTGGGAGTTGGACCGTTGCCGGATGAGCCGGCAAGGTGGGTACTACGAACCTACTGACCCCAAAAATACAGCGACCCGATGAAACATGCACGCCGCTGAACCCTTTCCGCATTTCGTCGACGACTACCTGAACTACCTGTACGAGGCGCATCCGACGAGCGCGACGATGGACGGCGTGCACATGCACGACGACCTGCTCGAAGACTTCCGTCGTCCGGCCATTGAGACCCATTTAAGCGCGCTGGCGGGCTTTGCGCGCCGTCTCGACGCCATTCCCGTCGCCGGGTTGCCGGAGTCCGAGCAGATTGAACACGCCATCGTGTCGTCGAACATCCGCGGCCGCCAGTTCGATTTCGAAGGCACCCGTTCCTGGGAACGCAACCCCCAGGTCTACGCCGAAACCCTCGCATCGAGTCTCGCGGCGCAAACGATCTTCGATTACGCGCCCGAGGCTGACCGGGCGCGACGCATTCTGTCGAAGCTGCGCCAGACCCCGCGGCTGATTCAAGCCGCCCGCGAGAATGTCAAAGAACCGCCCGCGATCTTCGTGAAGGTGGGCCTCGACGCGCTCCGGGGCGTGATGTCGTTTATTGACAGCGACTTGCCCAAGGCGTTTCGACGTCTCGACGATGTGCAACTGCTTTCGGATCTCGCCGACGCGTCGCAGGAGGCGGTGCAGTCGGTGGGTGAGTACGTGGAGTATCTCGAAACTGAGGTCCGTCCCAAGGCCAAGGCGTCGTTCCGACTCGGACAGGAAAAGTTCGAACAAAAGCTGCGACTCGAAGAGGGACTGAACCTTTCGGTCGAGCGCCTGCTGGCGATCGCGGACCGCGAGTTACGCAATACGCAGGAAGAGTTCCGCACACTGGCCGGCCGCTTGAATGGCGGCGATCCAATTGAAAACTGGCGCAAGTCGAAAGAGCAGTCGCACCCGCAGCCCGGCCAACTGCTTGCAACGGCGCGCGAACAAGTGATCGAGCTGCAAACGTTCCTGCGCCGCAATTCGATTGTGACGCTGCCTGACGACGCCACGGTGGAAGTGGCGGCCACGCCGGATTTCTTCCGCTGGTCGTTCGCGAGCATGTGGACACCCGGGCCGTTCGAGCAGCGCGCCCAACGCGCGATGTATTACCTCACAGACGTGGATCCGTCGTGGCCGCACGACAAGCAGATTGAGCATCTTCGCGACTTCAACATCCCGACGCTGTGGACGATCTCGATTCACGAGGTCTTCCCGGGGCACTATCTCCACTATCAGCATCTCCGGAAGGTGGAGTCCAAGGTGCGGCGGTCGACCTTGTTCGCGCCGGCGTCGTATATCGAAGGGTGGGCGCACTATTGCGAGCAGATGATGCTCGAGGCGGGGTTCGGCCGTAAGGACCACACCCTCAAGCTGGGCCAACTCGCGGAATCCCTGGTGCGGCTCGCACGGGTGGTCGTTGGCATTCGTTTGCATACCGACGACTGGTCGGTGGAGCAGGGGATGCGGTTCTTCCGCGACGAAGCGTTCCTGGAGGAATCGACCGCGCGCCGAGAGGCGGAGCGCGGGACGTTCGACCCGACGTACCTCGTTTACACTGCGGGCAAGCTCGGGTTGCTGAAGCTTCGCCACGATTGGCAGGAGCAACAAGGCGGTAAGGCGTCTCTGCGCGCGTTCCACGACGCGTTGTTGTCCCACGGATCCGCGCCGCTCTGGGCGCTGCGTCGGTTCATGCTCGGCAGCAACAGCGACGCGGTTCTCGAATAAACGGACGGTTATGCCCCTTTACGAATATCAATGCGAAGAGTGCAGCCATCGTTTCGAGGTGATTCAGAAGTACTCAGACGCGCCGATCGGCGTTTGCCCAAATTGCAGCGGCGCCGTGCGGAAGCTGTTCTCCTCGCCCGCCATTCAGTTCAAGGGGTCGGGTTTTTACATCACGGACTATGCCCGTGCGGGCAAGTCGGACGGCGCAACGACATCCGCCGGCAAAAACGACAGGCACTCGTCGTCGGGCGACTCCAAGTCCGAGAGTAAAGGCGACAAGGGCGATAACAAGAGCGACAACAAGAGCGACAACAAGAGCGACAGCAAGGGCGACAATAAGGCCGAGGCCAAGAG
>JACCSI010000625.1 GCA_013813075.1 Acidobacteriota bacterium
CGACTGGGCCGGTGGCGATCAATCAGGAGCTCCCGCGGTGGTTTCCGGTCGACGCGGTCAGCCAGCTGCGCGACTTTGTCGGCGCCGTGCGGGTGCACGTTGGCGCCGACGGTCGGGTCGAATCGGCGGAGATGGTACGGACTGTCCACCCCGCCTACGACGGGCGGCTGCTGCGCGCGGCCGAGACCTGGACCTACCAGCCAGCGAGGGCCAAAGGCGTGGCCATTCCCTCTGATATCGTCATTCAAGTGGTGCTGCGACCGCGCTGATAAACAGGCGGTCAAGCCGGATTGAATGCGCAATTCGCCGGGTACGGCGTGCGGGAGGGCTCAGGCATGCCGACCTCATCGATTCCGACCAGACAGGCCTTTGATGTCGAAGAGCTCGGCTTGCGCCCCGGCTCTCCGGTGGCTCCGTGCGTAATCGTGATTTTCGGCGCCAGTGGTGACCTGGCGCGTCGCGAGCTCCTGCCGTCGCTCTTCGAGCTCTTCCGTAAACAACTCCTGCCCGAGGCTTTCGCGATCATCGGCGTGTCGCCCGACGCGTGGACAACCGAGACATTTCGCGCCGCCATGCACGGTGCCATCCTGGAACAGTGGGCCGATGCCCACGTGCACTGGACGCCGTTCGCGGAGCGTCTGAGCTTTGTGAGAGGCGATGCGACTTCGGCGCAGGACTATGCCGCGCTGGCCGAGGCGATCGCAGAGGTGCAGTTGCGATTCGCCATCCCCAACAATGTGATGTTTCATCTGGCGGTGCCGCCGGCCCTCTTCGGCCCGATCGCGGGCCGTCTGGGCGCAGCCGGCCTGGCGACCAGCGAGCATGGGTGGCGACGCCTGGTGGTCGAGAAACCGTTTGGAAGGGATCGCACCAGCGCACGCGACCTCAATCGCCAGCTTCGCGAGGTGTTCGGAGAAGAGCAGATTTACCGAATCGATCACTTCCTCGGCAAGGAGACGGTCCAGAACATGCTCGTCTTCCGCTTCGCCAATCCAAGTTTCGAACCTGTGTGGAATCGGAACTACATCGATCACGTCCAGATCACTGTCGCCGAGGACATCGGGATTGGCACGCGCGCGAACTTCTACGAACAAACCCGCGTGGTGCGCGACATGGTGCAGAACCATCTGCTCCAACTGCTCTGCCTGACGGCCACCGAGCCGCCGGTCAGCTACCAAGCCACGTCGTTGCGCGATGAAACGGTCAAGGTACTGGAGGCGGTGACGGTGGTCCCGGTCGACCTCGACGGTGGTGCTGCGCGAGGCCAATACGGTGAGGGTCTCCTTGATGGACAGCGGGTGTGTGGCTACCGGGAGGAAGCCGGGGTCCCGGGCGACTCCACGACCGAAACGTACGCCGCCATCAAAGTCACACTCGACAACTGGCGATGGGCGGGCGTTCCCTTTTATCTGCGGACCGGCAAGCGGCTCACTCGTAAGTTGACGGAGGTGGCGATCCAGTTCAAACCCACTCCGCACCTGATGTTTCCCGTGGAAGGCGGACGTCCAAGCCATCAAAGCGTGCTTGTCTTCGAGGTCCAGCCCAATGAAGGCATCGTCCAGACCCTTGCGGCCAAGCAGCCGGGGCCGGACCTGGCCTTGCGCACCGTGACGATGAACTTTCGTTATGCGGAGGCGTTCGGCGTCGAGGAACCGCCACGCGCCTACGCGTGGCTCCTGCTCGATGTCATGCAAGGCGACCAGACACTCTTCGCCCGAACGGACTGGATCGACCGGGCGTGGCAGATCATCGACCCAATCGTCGAGCGCTGGGCGTCCGAACCAGCGCTACAGTTTCCAAACTACGCGGCAGGTTCGGCTGGTCCGGCGGCAGCGGACCAATTGATGCAGCGAGATGGACGCCGATGGAGAGACCTTTCATCGAGGAGTCACGATGGTCGATAACACCTTGCCTGTGAAGAGCGGCGGGGGCCGGCGTTTTGGGATCTATGCCATCTCGGTATTGGTCGCCTTTCTGCTCGGCTTCGGTCCGATGTGGGTCGCCGGTCGAGCGCGCGCCGGCGAACGCGATGCAGCGCAGCAGGCGCTGCGTCTCAGCGAAATCGAAAACGCGTTGGCCGCCGCTGCGATCCAGGCGCGGCGCGGTGACTACGAGCCCGCGCGCGAGGCGGCCGCGTCGTTCTACACGAACCTGCGCGCAGAGCTCGAACGTACGGAGCCTGGCTTCGCCGAGCCTCAGCGCGACCGGCTCCAACCCCTGCTGGCGGAGCGCGATCAAATGATCACGCTCCTCGCGCGCAGCGACCCAGCCGCTGCGGAACGACTCGCGAGTGCCTATGTCGCCTACCGCCAGGCGGCCGGCCGGATGCCGCCGCAGGCGGGGACAC
>JACCSI010000644.1 GCA_013813075.1 Acidobacteriota bacterium
CCGCAACCGGCGAGATTCGCGAATGCCGTGGCGGCGACGATCAGAGCGACGCGAGCGGCACGCCACCCCGGACCGTTGGTCCCGATGATCGACATGATTGCGACTCCCCAAAAAACGAATGCCTAAGGAACGAACGACCGCTGCGAGCACACGGCAGGATGTGCGCCAGCGTTCTCAGCAGCCATAATCGCACAGTTGTCCCAACCAGCTGTCGCTGGTGCGCGGTCATGTTTCGTTCCTAAGGCCAGATGCGCGGCGTCGCTTGTTGGCAGACGTGATCCGAGTTGGTAAGATCGCCACCCTAAGCCCGGCGCACAGTTGCAACGCACCGCCGTCGTTCATTGCTTACCCTTTGCGAGGTCGCCGTGATTCAGTTGCCGCGCACCATGTTCAGTCTTCGCCTTCTGATCCCGATCATCGCCGGGATGACGCTATTCCCCTCCATCGCGCACGCCCAGAGGGCTGAACTGCGGGGCTCCGTTTTCGACTCGTCTGGTGGCATTTTGCCGGGCGCCACCGTGACGATTCGTCACGAAGGGACCGGTGTGGAACGCGTGGTCGTCACCGACGACCAGGGTGGGTTCCGGGTCCCGGCGTTGCAGCCCGGACCGTACGCCGTCGATTCGGAGCTGCAAGGTTTCGGCAAGGACGCACGCAGGCTGGTTCTCACGGTCGGCCAGGTCGCGGACCTCAAGATCGCGCTCACCGTCGGCGCACTTTCCGAAACGGTGCAGGTCGTGGGCACTTCACCGGTGGAGATCGAAACGACCAAGTCCGATCTTTCCGCCGTCATCAACCAGGAGCAGCTCGCCGAGTTGCCGGTGCTCAACCGCGGCTTTGCCGGCCTCGCACAGCTGCTGCCAGGCGGCGGGCCGGCGCGGACGGGTGACAGCCGTTTCGGCATCAACACGGCGTTTGGCGGCACGAACGTTCGCAGCATGTACTCCATGCAGATCGACGGCGGCATCATGGACCACCCGATCTACGGATTTGCCATCGTCAACGTCAGCCAGGATGCGGTGCAGGAGTTTCGGGTGCTGCGCAATCAGTTTGATGCGGAGTACTCGCGCGCCGGAACGGCGGTGGTCAACGTGGTCACCCGCTCGGGCACGAACGAGCTGCACGGCCAAGGCTCGTACTTCGGGCGCGACGACAAGCTCAATGCGAAGAATGCGTTCGCCCGTACCAAGCCGGCGTTTGACTCGGCGCGCGTCAGCGGGACGCTGGGCGGGCCGATACTACGCAGCAAGGCGTTCTTTTTTGGCGCCCTCGAGTACAGCCGGCAGAACTCGGTGCGGATCATTGCGTTGCCGTCGACCAACCCGTTCGCCGGACAGTTCAATGGTGTGTACCCGAACGGCAATCGATCAAAGCTCGGACAGGCCAAGGTGGACTACACGGCCAACTCGCAGCACGCGATCACGACGCGCTACCTCTACGCCAACGACGACATCATTGAAGATTACTCGCTCGCCGAAAATACGGCGCTCGATTTCAATGACGTCTCCGTGAGCTGGAATTGGACGCTGGGGAGCGCGATGCTCAACAACGTGGTCGTGCAGTATCTCGATCAAGATACGCAGCGGTTCCAGTTGTCGCCCGATAGCCAGGTCATTCGTCCATCGTTCACCTCGGGACGGTCGCCAAACCTGCCCCAAGGCTTCCCGCGCCGGCGCTACACGGTGAACGACACCTTCTTCTGGTCGCCCGGCCGCCATGCGGTGAAAGTCGGCCTGCGCATGGCCTACGAAGATCTCAGCTACAACGCCGACTATTACGGCGCCGGCGTGTGGCAGTTCAATACCGACCGCCCGTACGCTCGGACCGATCCGACGACGTGGCCGACCAAGTTCACGATCGGGAGCGGGCCGGCAACCCGGAACTATCGCAATACGGAATGGGGCTTCTTCGGCCAGGACGACATCCGACTGGGCAATCTGACTGTCAACCTTGGGCTTCGCTACGACTTCGACACCAACCTGCGGAGCAACGAGCTCATCGCGGCTCTGATCGCGAACCCGCAGTTTGCCGGCTTGGGCAATCTCGTGAAAGCCGACCGCGGCAACGACCTGAACAACATTCAGCCGCGTTTCGGCTTCGCGTGGGACGCCCGCGGAGACGGCCGGACGGTGCTGCGCGGCGGTTATGGCCTCTATTCAGGCCGCAACCGGCCGTGGTTCAACATCCGCGGGGACGTCGTCAGCAACCAGTTTACGGCCGAGGTCACGAATCAGGATCTTCTGCAGTACTATCCCGATCAAACGGCGGCGCTCGGCGGC
>JACCSI010000211.1 GCA_013813075.1 Acidobacteriota bacterium
GAGAACACCTTACCGCCGCCGAGTAGTGAAGGAATGATGTTCCGGCCGAAGTCGTGAAGGCTGGCGTCGTCGGCAGCGTCCGCTTCCAGCGATCTCACCAGGACGTCCATGTTGAACACGTAAATCCCCATCGAGCCAAGGGCCAGGTGGGGGACTCCCGGAATCGACGGAGGCTGCGCCGGTTTCTCCTGAAAGCCGACAACCCGGTTGCATTCGTCCACGTGCACGATCCCGAAGCGCGGTCCTTCCTCGATGGGCACCTCGATCGAGGCCAGCGTCACATCCGCCTGTGTGTCGATGTGCGACTGGAGCATCTTGCGGTAATCCATCTTGTAAATGTGATCACCGGCCAGCACCACGACATAGCGTGGACCTTCGCGGACGATTGAATACAGGTTCTGATACACCGCGTCGGCGGTGCCTTGATACCAATGCTCGCCGACACGCTTTTGCGGCGGGATGATCTCAATAAACTCGCCCAGTTCTTCGGACACGATGCTCCAGCCCTGGCGAATGTGGCGGTTGAGTGACAGCGATTTGTATTGCGTGGCGATGAACACCCGGCGAAAGCCGGAATTCAAACAGTTGCTCAGCACGAAATCGATGATGCGGTATGGACCGCCAAAATACACCGCGGGCTTGGCGCGTTCTTTGGTCAGCGGAAACAGCCGCTCACCCACCCCGCCGGCAAGCACAAGAACCAGGACGTCGTCGTGAACCATGAACCTCCGCGTCGAGCTGTGGTGCCGACGATATCACGCGGGAAACCCTGGCGAATGTCGGTCGGGATGGTTTGACTTCCGCCACAGCGGACCCTATGATCAATGGTTTCCGGTCTTGTGTTTCGTTGCGGCCTTACAGGAGATAAGTGATGGTTAGACGTCGTGTCAATGCGCTCGTGATCACCGTCGCGTTTGCGATGGCGGCGTCGACCGCCGCGTTTGCCCAGCAAAGCGGCGCCAAGCCCGATACCCAGAAGCGCAGCAAGCAGGAGCAGGCCGAGATCGATCAGCTCGTCAAGCTGATCGACGGCGTGATGGCGGGACAGCCCGCGCCCAGCGATATACAGATGACGGTCACGCCTTTTTTTCTCAAGTCGCAGGAACAACGGACGTTTGTTCCCTTCCAACTGGGCGTGACGGGTGCACCGGCCACCGATGCGGCGATGTATGTGCGCGTCGTCAACCCCGCGGCGACGCCCGACGCCAAAACGAAGAAGATCGAATACCCGTGGGACGACATCCACTTCCTGTCGTCGGCGCAGGTGGCCGCGTCGGGTGGTCGTCTTAATCGGGTGTTCATGGCCACGCCAGGCACCTACGACGTTTACGTCGCTATCAAGGAGCGGGTGCCGGAAAAGGCGCCAAAAACCACCGTGGCCAAGGTCGGCGTGCTCAAGACGCAGATTGTGGTGCCGGATTACTGGAACGGCGAGCTGACGACCAGCAGCGTCATCGTGACTGACAAAGTCAACGTCCTGACGGCCATGCCGAACCCGGAAGAAGCGCGTGAGCGCCCATTCGTGTTTGGTGCCCAGGAGCTCATCCCTGCGGCAGACATGGTGTTCCTGAAAAACGAGCAGCTCGCGACGTTCTTCCAGGTCTACAATGCCGCGCTCGACGAGGCCGGAAAACCCAACCTGCTGCTTGAATACAATTTTCACCGGACGGAAGGTGGCGCGGAGAAATTCTTTAATAAAACCGCGCCCCAGAACGTCAATGCGGCGATGCTGCCGCCGACGTTCGACCCAGTGAAGTTCCCTGTCCCAGGCGGCATTGAAGTACCGCTGGGCACCTTCCCGGAAGGCGACTATCGCCTGGAAATCAAAGTGATCGATAAGGTCAATGGAAAAACTGTGACGAGGGACGTCAAATTTACGGTGAAAGCGTCGTAAACTATTCTGTGAACCAGCAGGCCCTCTCGCGCCGGAGGGCCTACTGGCCTAACTGAGCCATGGGCACCCCCCGAAGCTTAGCCTTATCGGCGTTTCTCGCCTGCTTCAGCGGATTAACTGCTGGTGTGGCTGCAGCGCAGCCACTCCTTTCCGACAGCAAACAGCCCCCGCGCATCACACAAATTGCCACTGCCACCGCCGGCTCCATCTCCGGTCAGGTGCTGGACGAACGCGGCCAGCCGCTCGACGGCGTGGTCGTCTCCGCGATGGGCGGAAGTACGTCGTTCGCGGTCAGCGACCGGGTCGGTCAGTTTACGCTCCGCGCACTGATGCCCGGGCCCTACCTGCTCCGTGCGCATCTCGAGGGCTATCTTCCCGCGCGCTATACGATGGTCACCGTACGGCCTTCGGGTCAGACGATCTCGACATTTACGCTGCGCCGCGCGGCCACGGCCGGTGAGTCCCGCATGACGGCGGCCGGTGTCACCGAAACGGAGCTTGGTGCCGCGCCCTCGGATGTTAGCGGCCGTGACACCAGCGAGACGGCATGGCGCCTGCGACATCTGAAGCGGTCCGTACTCAAGGACACGACGACGCTCGCGGGTCTGCCCACGGATGAAGACTGGTTCATCACCGACTCGTTGCAGTTGGTTGGGCGCGCCATGGAATCGTCAGCGCGCATGGCTGGTGCGCTCTTCATGCATTCGCCACTGCAGGGTCAAGTCAACTTGATGACGACCGGCACCTTCAACACGCCGGGGGAGCTGCTGCAGACGGAGCGCACCCGCGGCGTCGCGTTCTTCGCACTTGGTGCCCCGGTGAGCGACCATGGCGATTGGACGGTCAAGGCTGCGCTCAACCAAGGCGACCTCAGCTCGTGGATTCTGACCGGCAATTATGTGACGCGAGATTCCGCGCGCCACCGCTACCAGTTCGGGATGTCCTACGGGCTGCACCGTTACGAGGGCGGCAACGCCGCCGCGCTGGCTGCCATTCCCGATGGCGCCCGTAACGTCGGTGCTGTGCACGCGCACGACGAGTGGAAGCTCTCGAGGTTCATCGCCATTGGCTACGGCGGGCACTACGCGCACTACGACTACTTGATGGAGCCGGCGCATTTCAGCCCACGAGTCAGCCTGACCGTGAGTCCGACCGAGAACATCCGCGTTCGTGCCAGCGCCTTGAGGCAGGTCTCGGCGCCGGGCGCCGAGGAGTTCCTGCCTCCCTCGCGCACGCACGTGTTGCCACCGCAACGGACGTTTGCACCACTGTCGCGTGCCGGATTTCGGGCGGAAGACACACGCCATTACGAGCTTGCAGTTGAGCGCGTGCTCGACGGAGTCACGATTGGCGTGCGCGCCTTCCGGCAAAGCACCGACGATCAGCTCGTCACCATTTTTGGCCTGCGGACCGACGAGGCCGTCCCAGCCGAGATCGGTCATTATTTCGTCGGCAGCGCCGGCGACGTCGACCTTCGGGGCTGGGGTGTTGCCGTCACGCACGCGCTCTTCACAAACGTTCGCGGTTCGGTTGATTACTCGGTGGCAGATGCTGCGTGGGCAGACGGTCCGTCGTCGGATCGCCATCGTATGACGCTCAGCCTGCCCGCAGCGTTACGC
>JACCSI010000221.1 GCA_013813075.1 Acidobacteriota bacterium
ATCCGATCGCGGTCAGCGACATTCAGCAGATCATTTTTCACCTCAAGACGCGCGGGATTGGCGTGCTCATCACCGATCACAACGTGCGTGAGACGTTACGCATCACCGATCGCGCCTACATCGTCAACGACGGCGTCATCTTCAAAAACGGCACCCCGACGCAGCTTGCCGCGGATGACGATGTGAGGCGGATTTATCTCGGGACCGACTTCCGTCTGGACTAAGATGGACTTGGCACGGCTCATGCCTTGCAATTGAAATATGGCTATTCAGCAAAAGCTGCAAACGAAGCTGGCGCAGAAGCTCATCCTGACGCCATCGCTGCAGCAGGCCATCAAACTGCTCCCGATGTCGACGCTGGAACTGGCAGATCTGCTCAACCAGGAAGTCGTGGAAAACCCTCTCCTCGAGGAAATTCCCACCGAAGATCTCGCTCCGGAGCAGCAGGCCGCGGAGAAGCAGGACAAGAAGGAAGAGGCCAAGAACGACACCTGGGACGACCAGGACTACGAGTATTTCTTTGGTGAATATCTCGACGATGGCTATCGTCCCAAGGCGCCGCAGGAAGTCAAGGAACTTCCGCCAATTGAGAACACGCTCTCGACCAGCAGCTCGCTGGCTGACCATCTGAGTTGGCAATTGTCGATTCAAACCGATGACGAACTCACCCGTGAGTTGGGCGAAGCCATCATCGGTAACCTCGATGACGACGGGTATCTGGTCGCGTCGATCGACGAAATTGCCAGCATGGGGCCGTGGCCGATCGATGATGTCGAGAAGGCCCTGCGGCTGCTGCACACGTTCGATCCGATTGGCGTCTGCGCACGCGACCTCCAGGAATGTCTCACGCTGCAGATTCGCCACCTCGGACTCGATGGCACGCCGACCGAGAAGATCATCACCGAACATCTGCGGCTGCTGCAGAATCACCAGATTCCGGAGCTCGCCAAGAAACTGGGCGCGACCATCGAGGAGTTGAAGCACCACATCGAGATCATCAGGCATCTCGACCCCAAACCCGGCGGCCGCTACAACCCGAAGGCGTCCCAGTACGTCATTCCCGACGTCTACATCGTCAAGATCGAGGACCAGTACGTTGCGTTGCTGAACGAAGAAGGCCTGCCGCAGTTGCGCATCAGTCCGACTTATCGCCGGCTGCTCGACAAGGGCGCCGAAAACAGCGACGAGACGCGGGCTTACGTGAAGGACAAGTTTCGCTCGGCGCTGTGGCTGATCAAGTCAGTTGAGCAGCGTCAGAAGACGATTCACAAGGTGGCGACCAGTATCATCAACTTTCAGCGCGATTTCCTCGATCACGGGATTGAGCACTTGCGCCCGCTGGTGCTTCGCGACGTTGCCAACGACATCGGCATGCACGAATCCACCGTCAGCCGCGTCGTCACAAACAAGTACATGCACACGCCGCAAGGCGTGTTCGAGATGAAGTATTTCTTCCACAGCGGCATCAGCAGCTCGTATGGCGACGCGGTGTCGTCGGTCACGATCAAGCAGCGCATTCGCAAGATTATCGAAGCAGAAGACCAGAAGAAGCCGTTGTCGGACTCCAAGATTGTGAGCATCCTGCAGCGGGAGGGCCTGATGCTGGCGCGCCGAACCATCGCGAAATACCGCGAAGAGCTGAAGATTCCAACCTCCAACCAGCGAAAGGTGCTGTTCTAAACGATACGATGCGCGTCGAACTCACCGGTCATCAGATCGAGGTCTCACCCGGCCTTCGCAGTCTCGTCGATCGCAAGCTCGTCAAAGTCACCCGCGTCCTGAATGATGCCGGCGTGTCCGCGGCTGTGGTCGTCAAGCGGGAGAAGGTCAACAACGTCGTGGAAATCACGCTGCACTTGCGCAGCGAACAGTTCATGCACGCGGTTGGCAAGGCAGACACCTGGCAGGCGGCGATGACGCTGGCCGTCGCCAAACTGCTGCACCAAGCGGAGAAGGTGAAGGGCAAGTGGCAGGAACGCAAGCGCCGAGGTGTGGCAGCACGCTCCGTCAAAGCGCCGCGCCGGGCACCGAGCCGCACGGCCCCGCAGGCAGCCCCGGAGATGGAACCGCCGGCTGCCAAGCGGCCGCGCAGTGCGGGGAAACGCGGCGGGCAGCGGTAAACTACGCAGGCCAATTCATGTCGAACGTTCCGGCCGTGACCGTCGGCGGCCTGCTGGACGCCCGCCCAGAAACCGTCGGTCTCCCGGTCGAACTTCTGGCCGGCAAGCGTGGTTTGTCCCGGCGCATCACTAATCCGTATATCCAGAAAACCGGCCTGGCTCTGGCAGGATTTCACGAATACCTGCACCCGGGCCGGGTGTTGATCTACGGTGAAAGCGAAGTGCGTTTCGTTGAAGGCCTGCCCCCAGACGTGCGTCGTGAGGCCCTGGGGCGATCGTTTGCGACGGCGGTCCCGTGCGTGTTGCTCACGGGTGGCCTCGCCGCCCCCGCCGACCTTGTGCTCGAAGCCGAAAGGGCCGGCGTCCCACTGCTGACGACCACGGTAGGCACAGCCACCGCGATCGGGAAGCTGACGGCGCTACTTGAGGATCGCCTCGCGGTGCGCGAAGTGATCCACGGTGTGCTGCTGGACATTCTGGGTCTTGGCGTGCTCATGGTGGGTGAGAGTGGCATCGGCAAGAGCGAGTGCGCGCTCGACCTCGTGGTGCGCGGACACCGACTGGTTGCCGACGACACCGTTGAAGTCCGCCGGCGAGCCGCGTCCATCATCATTGGCAGCTGCCCGGAACTGACGCGCCATCACATGGAAGTGCGCGGCCTCGGCCTGATCAACCTGCGCGACCTGTTCGGGGTGGCCTCGACGCGAACCTCCAAGCGGGTCGAGTTGATGGTGCAGCTCGAACGCTGGGAGCCGGATCGTGAGTACGACCGGCTCGGTATCGACGATTCGTTCTTCGAGCTGCTCGGTTTGCGTGTCCCACTGATTCGGATGCCGGTCGCGCCGGGGCGTAACCTTGCGATTCTGGTGGAAGTGGCGGCGCGCAATCAGCTTCTCAAGAGCCGAGGCATCCACGCGGCGCGACAGTTGGCCGAGCGCCTGGATGCGCAGCTGCGCGGGGCGCCGAGCGCGCAGGTCGATGAGACGGACGAGGATCTCGATTATGGGGGACAGTTGTGAGTCCGGCCAAGAAGCGTCAGACCCGCCGCCAGGTGCCGCGTACGTCGCGGTTTCTCGTTATCACCGGCATGTCGGGCGCGGGGAAGTCGCACGCGATCCGCGCGCTCGAGGATCTCGGCTACTACTGCGTCGACAATTTGCCGACGCCGCTGATTCCGGTCATGGCGGATCTCTCGCTGCGCGACGAAGTCGACACACAGAAAATTGCCGTCGTGGTCGACGTGCGCGAGAAGAGCTTCATTCGCGAGTTTCCCCCGATGTGGCGGACACTGCGGGCGTTGCCCGATTTGAAGCCGTTGCTCGTTTTCCTCGAAGCGAATGACGCCGCCCTGCTGCGGCGCTTCAGCGAAACACGCCGGCCGCATCCCCTGGCGCCGGACCGCCCGATTGCCGACGCCTTGAAGCGTGAGCGCGAAATGCTCGCGAAGATTCGTGCGACGGCCGACGAGATAATCGACACCTCGGATCTGACCGTGCACGAGCTGCGGCAGATCTTTCACGGCATGGCGCGTGGCACCAGTGAACGGGCACGCATGGTCATGACGTTCGAGAGTTTTGGCTTCAAGCACGGGGTGCCGCTGGATGCCGACCTGGTGTTCGACTGTCGATTTCTTCCCAACCCGCACTTCGTGGCTGGGCTGCGATCGAAAACAGGGAAGGACAAGCCGGTCATCAGCTACATGCAGAAGTATCCGGCGACGCGGGATTTCCGGCAGCGGCTGGAAGGCTTCCTTCGCTATGTCGTGCCGCACTACGTGGCCGAAGGCAAGGCCTACCTGACAGTGGCCATTGGCTGCACGGGCGGACGGCACCGTTCGGTCTATCTGGCGGAACAACTCAGGAAAGAACTGAGTGGGGTGAAGAACGTGTCGACACGGGTCCGTCACCGTGATCTTACAAGGGACGTATCGTGAGCGTCACCGTGTGCCGGTCGTCATCGACCTCGTTCGAGATCGCCTCATGATTGGTGTCGTTGTCGTCACGCACGGGCAACTGGCCATCGAGCTGGTCAACGCCGCCGAAACCATCGTCGGCGACTTGCCGACGTTCGCGGCGGTGTCGATTGGCTGGCACGAGGACGTGCAGGATGCCCGGAACGACATCGCCTCGGCGATCGCTCGAGTGCAAGGGCCGGAGGGCGTATTGATCGCGACCGACATGTTCGGCGGGACGCCGTCGAACCTCGGTATTACCTTTCTCGAGGACGACAAGGTGGAAGTCGTGACCGGCGTCAACCTGCCGATGTTGATCAAGGCCGCCAACCTCCGCGAGCAGCAGAACCTGACAGAGGTGGCGCGCTCGCTACGCGAACACGGCCGCAATGCCATCTGGGTGGCGTCGGATTTACTCAAGGGCTCGGTCCCTGGCGGGGGCGGTTGAGATGCCACGCGCCAGCGGTGACCGCCGATGACCTTGTGCGAGGTCGCCATCAATAATCGTCTCGGCCTGCACGCGCGGGCGGCGGCCAAGTTCGTCCACGCCGCGTCGCGGTTCCGTTCGAAGATCCAGGTGTCGCGGGACGGCCGCATCATGGACGGCAAAAGCATCATGGGCATTCTGCTGCTTGCCGCCGGTTATGGGAGCACGATCACGATTGCGGTAGAGGGCCCAGACGAGCAGGACGCACTCGCCACGCTCTGCGAATTGGTCTCGAGCGGTTTTGGAGAAGATTCGTGGAACGCCTGACCGGCATCGGCGTCTCCCCCGGAGTCGCCGTCGGCCGCGCCGTGATCCTCACGCTTCGGACCGAGGCCATTCGATTTCCGATTCCCCCCGAGCGCGTGGAGCGCGAAGTTGCGGCGCTGCGTGCGGCGCGCAAGCAGTCGCAGCACCAGCTCCAGGACATCCGCGACCGCCTGATGAAAGGACGCGGCACCGAGCTAGCGGCGATTTTCGACGCCCAGATTCTGATGCTCGACGACGCGCTGTTTGTCGGGCGCGCGGAGGAAATTATCCGGCAGGAGCGCGTCAACGCCGCGTGGGCAGTGCATCGAGCCTATGAGGAACTGGGCGCGGTGTTTGCCAGCGTCGAGGACGAGTACCTCCGCGAGCGCGAAAACGACGTCGCCGATGTCGCCGGCCGTCTGCGCATGAACTTGCGGCATGGCGCCCGCAGTCCCCGCGACCTCTTGAGGGAACTTGACGGACCGTCCATTCTGATCGCAGACGAATTGACTGCATCGCTTGCGGCGCAGCTCGATTGGACGCGCATCCAGGGGTTTGCCGTCGATGCGGGCAGCCGCACCTACCACACCGCCATTCTCGCGCGTTCGCTGAAGGTGCCCGCCATCGTCGGCCTGCACGACGCCTCGGCTCAGATACCGGCCGGCACGCCAGTGATTCTCGACGGCACCATCGGCGAGCTCGTGGTGCGGCCCTCGGCGACGGCGATCGATGAAGCGCATCGACGCGCGAGCCGTGTCCGGCGGACCCACGCCACGACGAGCGATCCGGCGGTCGCGCACCAACCCGCCACGACGGCCGACGGGGTACACATCCGGTTGCAGGCCAACGTTGAATTACTCGAGGACCTGCAGTTACTGCGCGAGCACGGGGCCGAAGGCGTCGGGCTCTATCGCTCCGAGTTCATGCTGTCGAGCCGCTCGCTGCCAAACGTGACCGAGGACGCGCAATACGCGTTGTACCGCAATCTGATCGAGCAGGTCGCGCCGCAACCGGTGACGATTCGCACGTTCGATCTGGATGAGCGCCAGCTCGGATTCGGAGGCCCGGAACGACGACGAGGACGGCCCGGCCTTCGCGGCCTGCGACTGGGCCTGGCGCGGCCGGACATTCTCCGAACGCAGTTGCGGGCGCTGGTGCGAGCCGGCGCGCACGGACGGCTGCGGATCATGTTTCCGTTCGTGACCGGCGTCGAAGAGGTGCGTGAAGCGAAAGCGATACTCGCGGAGGTGGCCGATAGTCTTGGAATGCCGCCCCCATTGGTCGGCGCAATGGTGGAGGTGCCGGCCGCCGCTCTGATCGCCGACCTGTTGGCCCCTGAGGTCGATTTTCTGACCATCGGCACCAACGATCTGATTCAATACTGCCTCGCCGTCGATCGCACGGACGACCGCGTGTCGGAATTTTACGAGCCACTGCACCCGGCAGTGTTGCGCCTGATTCGCCTGGTGCGCCGCGCCGCGTCGCGTCTCCACATTCCCGTGTCGTTATGCGGGGAGATGGCGTCGGATCCGGCCTTGTTGGGCTTGCTCGTCGGCCTCGGGTTGACAGATTTCAGCATGACCCCGGCCGCCCTTCCCATGGCACGGCAGACGATTCAGGATTTGCGCGCAGACGACGCGCGCAAGATTGCGAGTCACGCATTGTCGCTGGCGACAGCCGAGGAAATCGAGCGGTATTTATTCGAAGCGTTGGCCATGTCGGCCGCGTCGAAATCGCGCCCGTAGCGCGACACTCAATGGTCAGTGAGAGGGCGGGCTGCAGTCCCGCGGGAGGGCGCTTTGCAACGCATCGAAAAACCGTGGGGATGGGAACTCTGGTGGGCGCGCACCGACCGATATGTCGGCAAGCAGATTCATATCAATAAAGGGCACGCGCTGAGCCTGCAGTATCACAACCAGAAAGACGAAACGATCTTCGTCTTCAAGGGGCGGATTCTCTTCGAGATGACGGGTGCCGACGGCAAGCTTCAGGCGACCGAAATGGGCGAAGGCGAGGCCGTGCACGTGGTGCCGCCCACCGTGCATCGCATGACCGCCCTTGAAGACACGGATATTTTTGAGGTGTCGACGCCGGAGGTAGAAGATGTGGTGCGGCTAGAGGATCGATACGGACGGACGACCTGACCGCCGGTTGGCAGTGTCGGTAGACAGGTTCAAAACCCTCGGCGCTGCAGACCAGGCCCGGGTTTTGAAC
>JACCSI010000222.1 GCA_013813075.1 Acidobacteriota bacterium
GCCGCGGACCGTGTGGAACAACAGACGGCTATCCACGTCGTCGATCGACAAGCCGACGTGATACGGACCGAGTCCGCGCACCGCAAACTCGGCGCGGTAGTCATCGCCCGCCGCGACACCAGGCAACACCTGCACGGCGCGGAACGGATCGTCGGCGATGACGCCGCGCAGGGCGAGCAACTCGCGGCTGCCCAAAAGCGCCTGGCTGGCGGCGCCCGGCTGTGTCTCGCGAAACCGGCCAGCGTTGACGGCGACGTCCTCGACGTAGGTGCTAGCGCCTTCGGCTACCGGAATCGTGAGTTCCGTGGGCGCCTCCGCGGCGATGACCACCTCCCGACGGACGAGCCCGAAACCGACCACCGACACGACCACGGTTTGCGGGCCGAGTGGCACGTTGTCGATGACAAATGCGCCGTCGGTGTCGGAAATCGCCCGCTGACGCGTGGACTCGACCTGCACCAACACGGCAGCGAGCGCCGACCCTGTCCGCGCTTCGACCACGTGACCGCGAATGCTGCCCGTCGCTTGCGCGTAGGCGGTCGCGCTCGTCCAGCAAGACAGACCCAGCACAATCGCGATAATCACAAGCAAGCGTGGTGACGGGATTCTTGTTAGGTACATAAATGGGGGAACTGACCCGAGGTCGAGACGAAGATATGGCTCTCTCGCCGATTCCAACGCCCGCAAATCAGCTGCGCGCCCGTCTCGACCACGGCTGGGCTGATTTTGGCAAAACGCTGCCGGACCGTTTCCGCGCGGTTTCGGGCTCAGCGGATGAGCCTGAAATTCGACGGATGGTAGACTCCCGGGCATGCTCAGGAACTCCATCTGCCGCCTTTTGCTTGCGATGCTGGTCGCTATCGCGGCCCCTCACGCGCAGGCGCCGCAGTATCCCGACCCGACCGAACGCGTCCTCACGCATCGGGAACAGGCCCCGCTCGTCAAAGCCTGGATCCAGAAACGGTTCGACACCCTGATGCCGCAGCTGATGGACCGGACGGGCATCGACATGTGGGTCATCGCCTCACGCGAGTACAACGACGACCCGACCTTCCGCTCGATGGCGCCATTGACGACGTTCTCATCCCGGCGGCGGACGATCCTGGTGTTCTACAACCCGGGCGGCGGAAAGCCGGTCGAACGGCTGTCGATTGGCCGCTTCGACTACGACGGCCTCTTCACCGTCGTGCCCACCCATAACGACGCGCAGTACGAAGGGCTGCGCAAGGTCGTCGAAGAGCGTAATCCCAAGGTGATCGGCATCAACGAGTCCGACTCGTGGAACCACGCCGACGGCCTGACGGCGAATGAAAAGCGGCGGTTGATGGCGGTGCTCGGGCCGAAGTATTCGCCACGCGTGAAGTCCGCCGAGCTGCTCGCGGTTGGCTGGCTTGAAACGAAATTGCCGGAGGAACTGGACGCGTATCGCCACGTGATGAAAGTCGCGCACCTGGTCATCCGCGAGGCGTTCTCGAACAAGGTCGTCACGCCGGGCAAGACGACGTCCGAAGACGTGGTCTGGTGGATGCGTCAGCGCGTCGCGGAGCTGGGGCTCGGCAGCTGGTTCCATCCATCCGTCACCATCCATCGACAGGGTGGCGTCAAGCCAGGCGACAACGTCATTCAGCCCGGCGACATGTTGCACACCGACTTTGGCGTCGTGTACCTCGGTCTTTCCACCGACACGCAGCACAACGCGTACGTGTTGAAGGGCGGTGAAACCGATGCGCCGCAAGGGCTCAAGGATGGATTGAAGGCCGCGAACCGGCTACAGGACATCACCATGCAATTTGCTACCGTCGGGTCGTCCGGTAACGAGGCGCTCCGGTCGGCGCGCCAGCTCGCGATCAAGGAGGGGCTCGTGCCGTCGATTTACTGCCACCCGGTCGGCTACCACGGGCACGCAGCCGGTCCGCCCATCGGCATGACCGACTACCAGGAGGGTGTGCCGGTGCGTGGCGACTACGTCTTTCAGCCCTACACGTGGCATTCAATCGAACTCAACGTCACGCACAAAGTCGCGGAGTGGGGCGATCAGGCCGTGCGGTTTGCGCTGGAAGAGGACGCGGCCATCCTCGCCGGCGGCAAGTGGGACTGGATCGACGGTCGCCAGACCGAGTTTTACCTGATCAAATAGCCGCACGAAGGCACGCCGGTCACGGCGGTCATGGCGCCGTTTTCACGGCGCCATCGATCACGCGATAAATCGGGTAGGTAGCGCCCGCGGCAAGGTCGGTCTCAATCAGGTTCCACGTGACCAACCCGTCGTCGCTCTCCGGCTCGAGTAGATAAAACGCCAGGCGCGCCAACGGTTGGTTGGCGGGGATATAAAGCGCGCCCTCCTGCGCCGAGAGCTTTGCCGCCTCGTGCTTGCCCGTCAAGCGCGCCTCGTTGCGGTTCTGGAACGGCCGCTCCGCCTTCGTGTAGCCCGCAATCAGGAACCGTTCCACGGCCAGTTCGGCGTCGGCGGCAATGCGCTGCACCTGGACCCCGTGAAGACGCAGTCGCTCGATCGCTAACGCATACCGCCCGGACTCGACGTGCGGACGCGGAATCAACCATCCGCGTGGCATCGGCAGGGCGCGGGTCACTTCGAACACGCCGTAGTCTTTCATCCGCACCGGGACAGCCTTCTCCGCCATCACCAGCATCTCGCGGCCCGACCGTGCATTCAGCTTCTTCTCGACGTCACTCACGAGTATGTCGACCGGCGCCGGCAGCGCCGCCAACTTGAACTCGACGCCAAGGCTCGGACGCGTCCCGGCACCATCCGAATATCCCTTGGTGTCATTGTCCAACTGCGTCGTCAACTGCATGATCCGCGCGCCGTTGGCGACGACGGCGTTGAGCGCTTCTTCGACAAACACTTCGGTGACACGGACGCGGCCGCGGAAGTCGAGGTAACTGTAGGCCTCCGAGAGAATCGCCAGGCGATTACGCAGGCCGACATAGTTGTTGTTGAAACGGGGGCGGTGATCGAACGTGCGCCACACCGTGTCGCCGGGGTTGGCGGGATCGACTTTCGCGCTTTCGCGCGCGATGCCCGCTTCCGAGGCGAAGTTGCCGTAATAGTAGGTGCGGAAGTTGTGCTTCTTCTGCACCGCCTCCTGGACGGCCGGCAGAATGTGATCGCGTGCGAGCGCCAGCATGCGGGCGTCGGTGTTGGGGTTGAGCGACGGCGAATATGTCAGGTGATAGCCGTGATACGACCCGTTGGTCGTGTGCAGGTCGATGCCGACATGCGGATCCCAGCGGTTCAGCAATCCGACAAACGCACGGCCCTCGGCACTATCGAGCTTGATGTGATCACGATTCAGGTCCAGCCCATTCGAGTTTTCGCGCGTGCCCACGCCGGCCACGGGCCCGTACTGCGCCGTGCGGTTCTGCACGTTCAACTTCTCGTTGCCGTCGGCGTTATAGATCGGCGCGATGAGAATGACCATCTGCTTGAGCAGCGGCCGCAGATCGCCTTGCGTCAGCCGCCGCGCGAGAATCAACGCCGCTTCCTTGCCTTCCACTTCCCCGGCGTGGATGTTGCCCTGGACGAACACGACTGGGCGCCCAAGATTTCGCGCCGCCTCTGGTGTCGTCACTGCCGGCTCCGACAGAATCAGCAGCGGCATCTCCCGCCCTTCTTCCGTCTTGCCATAGCTCTCGTACTTGGCGAGCGTACTGCCAGCAACCAGCCCCTTCGTAATCCGCATCACGTCGCCGTAGGTGCTGGTCTCCTCGTAATTGGAGGTCTCAGCCCGGGTGAGCAAGTCTGGTGATTGAGCGTTTAATGGGAACACGGCGAGGGTCATGACGAGCAGGGTGATGATTCTCATGGTTGGTGAAACGGAAGGCGGGCCTCAAGGTCCAACTCTACTGGTGCATTCTACCGCCAAGACAGATGGCGCGGCTTTTCGACAAAAAGCGCTCCGTGCACACAAAGAAATCCAGGACACGTGCTGCTGCGTAATTCCTTCGAACCCGCGAAATAACGGGGAAGAATCCGCCGTAGGCTATCGCAACGAGGAGTCGCAGACATGAAGTTGACGCGTCGTGAAGCGCTTGCCACGCTCGGAGTTGGAACACTCGTGGCGGCCACTCATCCACTGTTTGCGCAGGGCACCCCCGCGCAGCCGCCATCCGGTCCTTATTCGCTGCCGCCGCTGCCGTACCCGGCCGCGGCGCTCGAACCGCACATCGATGCCCAGACCATGGAGATTCACCATGGGCGCCATCATCAGGCCTACGTCAACAACCTGAATGCGGCGATGAAGGGCGCGCCGGACCTCGCAAAAAAGCCACTCGACGAGTTGCTGGCCAATTTGAACAGCCTTCCCGAAAACCTCCGGACGGTCGTGCGCAACAACGGCGGCGGTCACGTCAATCACACACAGTTCTGGCAAGCGATGGCGCCGAACGCCGGCGGGCCCCCAAGCGGGGCGATTGCCGAGGCGATCAACAGCACGTTTGGCAGCTTCGACAAGTTCAAGGAGATGTTCAACCAGGCGGGCGCCACCCGTTTTGGCAGCGGCTGGGCGTGGTTGAGCGACGAGAAGGGCAAACTGATCATTCACAGCACGGCAAATCAGGACACGCCGTCGATGGAAGGTCGCCGCGGGATTCTCGGCCTGGATGTCTGGGAACATGCGTACTACTTGAAGTACCAGAACCGTCGGCCGGATTACATGAACGCGTGGTGGAATGTCGTGAACTGGCCGGAGATCAATCGCCGGCTGAAAGTGTGACGCGCGGAGAGCACCCCTGGGGGCGGCTGATACGCGGCCCCCGTCTCCCGCCACTGCCTTAAGTACATTTCTCCTGCTCGCCACTCCGGCAACTGCGCAGCACGAACCCCCACCACGCCGGACCAGATTCGGGATGGCATGGTCGGTTGATGCCAACGTCCTTCTACCGCCAACTTCCAGATACGTGAGTTTCGCGACTTCGGCCAATTCGAATCGCAAAACTGGCTGATGGGCAGGGCGTCGCGCCAGGCCGGGCCTGGCTCGCTCACCCTGCACGGCATGCTGTCGTTCGAACCGTTGACGCTTCGCGACCTGGGCTCTTCGCAGGCGTTTCAGACCGGCGAGACCTTCGGCGGCGCGCCGCTCATCGACTACCAGCATCCTCACGATCTGCTGATGGGGCTCGCGGCCGCCTACGAGCGGCCGGTCGGCGGCGCGATATTTACGATCCGCGGTGGAATCGTGGACGAACCGGCGCTCGGTCCATCGGCATTCATGCATCGCGCGTCAGCGAATCTCCATCCGACCGCCCCGCTGTCTCACCATCAGCTGGATGCCACTCACATCACACACGGCGTGATCGCGACCGGCGTGCGCGTCCGTGTGGGAGTTCGAGGGGTCGACGTTTCAGGGCCGCGGGCACGCTGGATTCGGGGCGGCACGCGCGCCCAGTTTTCCATCGGCCGTCTCGCAGCACCGCATGCGACTGAGCCCGGGGACGTGACTCGCGTGACGGCGTCGGTCGAACACGGCGGCGACATTCTTGGCCGGCCCACCGCGCTGACTCTTGCATTCGGACAGAACCGTGGGGAGTTCTCAACCGAAGACGCCCTGCTGGCGGAACTGACGCACGCATTGTGGCATCGGGGCACCAGCTACCTGCGCGGCGAAATCGTCGACAAGCACATACTCGAGGCCGGAGGAGCGCATCCCGTCGGCATGCAGCATCCCCACATCATTTCCACCGTGTGGGCGCTGACTGGCGGCTATCAACACGAAACGTGGAGCGGAGCGCACCAGGCGGTCTCCCTCGACGGCGACGTCACGACCCACATCGTGCCGCACGAGTTGCGCGAGGCCTACGGCCGGCCGGTGTCTT
>JACCSI010000702.1 GCA_013813075.1 Acidobacteriota bacterium
TACGACTCATGACGACACCCGGCGTTGCTGCCAGCAGCGCCCACATGTCACGGCCGTTCGGGATGGAGTTGAGCTGTTCCAGCTTGAAGTTCTGCTGGACGCGGGTGGCGGTCGTGTCGATGACCGGCGACTCGCCCGTGACCGTCACGGTTTCCTGGAGCGTCGCAACGCTCATTTCGACGTTCACGTTCGCGGTGAAGCCGAGCGAGACTTCGACCTTTTCGCGTTTGATGCCGCTGAACCCGCCCAGCTCGTACGACAGCGAGTAGATGCCGGGAGGCACCGCCGGGAACCGGTACGATCCGTTCTCGTTGGTCACCTGGGTCTGCATCCCGATCATGGAGGGGCTCGTTGCCGTGACAGTCACGCCCGGCAGCACCGCGCCACTCGCGTCGGCGACGCGGCCCTGGATAGTGCCCGTTGAACTCGCGCTGCCGCCTTGGGCTAACGCGGATGCTGGCATGCCGGCAAGAATGCCGAGCACAGCCAGCGCACCGAAGAACATGCGCCTCATGACCTAACCTCCTGAAACGTGAACGGGGGAATCGTCTGGTGGTTCAAAGTTGACAAGCAACAAAACGAACGAAAGAATACCGCGAAACTGAGCCGCGGGCGGGAAACACGCATCGGTGGCAGACGCGCATTGACTCGAAGGCACGCGATTCTCCGAACCGCCGCGACAACTACGAGATGGCGCGCCAGCGCGTCACGGCCAGGCCGCCGAGTACCAGCGCGGTGCCGAAGACCTGCACCCGCGTGATCTGCTCCCCAAGCCAGAGCGCCGCGACAATCATCGCCACGATCGGCGTCAGATTGCTGTAGATCGCCGTGCGCGCGCTGCCGATTTTCTGCACCGCCGTGTACCAGACCATGTAGGAAAACGAGAGCGCCAGGAGCGACGATGCCGCCATCAGGAACCAACTGGTGGCGGAGATCGCCGACCAATTGGTGCGCATCATCGGCACCGCGGCGACCACGAGATACATCATCGCGCCCGTGATCATCGCCCATCCCGTCACCACCAGCGGCGAATGGCGCTGCAGCAGCGGTTGCGCGCCGACCGAATAGATCGACCAGCACAGCATGCCGCCGAACATCAGCGCGTCACCGGTCAGCGTGGCTGTTGACAACGACGCGCCATGCCCGACGATGGCGTAGATGCCGGCCAGCGACAGCGCGGCGCCCGCCCAGCGCGGCGCAGTCAGGCGATCGTGACCGGCGATCGACGCCAGAATCGCGACGCTGACGGGAGTGCAGCCAAAAATGAGCGCCGCATTCGCGACACTGGTCCTGGCGACGCCGCCAAGAAACAGCAGTTGATAGAGCACCGTTCCGACCAAGCCAAGGAAAACAACGCGTCGCCATTCCTGCCGCGTCAGCGGCGCCTCCGGCGGACGCAGCCCGGCCTTTGCCCGATGCCGCACCACGGCGATCGCCACGAGGAACACGGCCGACGCCAGCATCAACCGCAGGGCGTTAAATGGAATCTCAGGAAAATCGCGGAGGGCGTACTTGACGACGGAAAAGTTGCTGCCCCAAATCACCACCATCAGCAGCAGCAACAGGTCCAGCATGGTGGCACCAAGAACGCAGAACGAGAACGAAGAATCCGTCTTCGTTCTGCATTCGCCAGAGCGCTAGCCGCCGAACGGCTTGATGAAGAACAGAATCAGCGTGACGAGAAGGACATAGATCACGAGTGACTCAATCAAGACGAGGCCGAGAATCAACGCACCACGGATTTCGCCGGCGGCGCTGGGATTACGCGCAATCGCTTCGGCGGCCGACGCCACCGCGCGACCCTGACCAAGCGCGCCACCGAGCGCGGCAATCGCCAGCGCAAAGCCGGCAGTGACGATCGACCACTGCACCAACCCGCTGTTTGGCGCGCTGGCCGCGCCGGCTTCCTGCGCAAACGCCGGAGCCGCAAACAGCACCGCGACCAACATGACCAACAAGGACAGCACCGATTTTCGGTTGCTCACAGAAACCTCCAACATGTACGACCAGGATGTACGAATGAGTGAGATCGAAGCGGCGAGCGTGGGTCCAACATCGAACTGCCTTGGGAGGCCCAGTC
>JACCSI010000711.1 GCA_013813075.1 Acidobacteriota bacterium
CGCCACCACCGCGCCACCCAGCGCCGCCGGATCCGTCTTGTCAACACCGTGGAGCAGCGTCGACAGTGGGCCCGCGAACGCCACGGTCGCGATCACCCCGATGGCGCTGCCCAGACCCACCAACCGCACGCCACGGCTCACCACCTGCATAATGACGCGCGCGGGCGGCAAGCCGAGCGCGATGTGAATGCCGTAGTCGCGCGTGCGACGCGCAACCGCATGGGAAATCACTCCGTAAACGCCGATCGCGCCGAGCAGCAGCGCCAAGCCGGCAAGAACGCTGAGCAGCGTCGCAACACGCCCCGGCGCCCCCACGGCGTCGTCGAAGACCGACTGCATGGTTACAGTGCCCTGGACCGCAAGCCGCGCCGTGGCGGTGTGAAGCGCGCGCCGCGCGGTCTGGATCACAAGCGGCACCTGCTGCGCATCGACCGCAGTTATCACAAACGACACCTCGGGTGACACGTACGGCACCTGCTCGTAGAGCATGTAGCGCGCTGGTGCCGGCGTGTCCGTCAGATCCGCCTCGGCGATGTTTTCAACGACCCCAACGATGCGTTCGCCGCGATCGCCGAAGCCGGAGTGCAAGACGTGTCCCACGGGATCCTCGCCGGGAAAATATTTCAATGCCAACGCTTCATTGATCACGACCACCGGCTCCGTGGTGTTGCGATCGGACGAATCGAACCCACGGCCACGCCGGACGGCGGCGTTCAGGGTGCGGAAGTAGTCGTGCGTCACGACCCGGAAGAAGGTCGTCCCGCTCTCCAGATTGGGTTTGCCCTCGACGCGGATGCCGAAGCTGTCGCCGGAGCCGCGCAGCGGCAGCTTCTGTGTCGCCGCCACCGCGTTCACGGCGGGCAGCGTCTGCAGCGCCGCGACGGTGTCGAGAATCACGCGTCGGCGCTGCTCGAGGGGGAGTTGCGCCGGCATCGTGGCGTCGACAACCGCTCGGCCGCCGACCTCGAACCCGGGGTCAATAGCCCGGAGATTCGCCACGCTTCTGATCAACAGCCCAGCGCCCGCTGCGAGCAACACCGCCAGCGCGATTTGTGCGACGACTAGCGCACTCTCAAGTTGTCCACCGCGCCCGCTGATGCCGCCGGTTCGTGACGTCGCCATCGTGGCGCGGAGACTGCTTCGCCAGATGGCAATGCCCGGCACCACCGCAACCGCGCTGGCTGCTAACAGCGCCACCGCAATCGCGACCGTGAACAGCGTCCAGTCGAGCGTGGCGCCCTCAGCCAACGCTCCGAGCGGTAACGCGGAGACGAGCACGTTGAAACCGACTGCGGCGAGCAGCGCGCCTGCGGCGCCGGCGCCAAGGCCAATCAGCAAGGACTCGAACACGAGCTGTTGCGTCAACCGGCCACGGCCGGCGCCGAGAGCGGCCCGAACCGCCATCTCGGTCGAGCGTCCACCCAGCTGCCCCAGCATGAGCGCTGCGACGTTGACGCACGCGATCGCGAGGATCAAGGTCATGGCGACAAATGTCGCGATCAGGCTGGGTCGCACGTCGCCGACGAAATAGTCGCGCACGGGCGTGATTGCGGGCGCTCGTGTCTTGTCCCACTGCGGCGGATAGCGGAAGCGTTCGCCAATCGTGGTCGACAGCGCGGCGAGAGGCCCCTGCATGGCGTCGATGCGGCTGCCGTCGGCGACACGACCGACCAGTGCATAGTTGCCGGAGCGACTCTGCGGACTGAGTGGTGTTGCGGTCCATGCCCTCACAGCAGGATTAGGAAACCAGAATCCCGGCGGCATGACGCCGACGACTGTCCGCGCGACGCCTCCGAGTTGCAGTTGCCGGCCCAGGATGGCTGGGTCCCCGCCGAGTTCCCGCCACAGGCCGTGACTGAGCACAATGACGGCCTCGACCCCTTGGGCGTCGTCGCCAGCCTGAAACGTTCGTCCAAGGAGGGGGGCAGCGCCGAGGACCTCGAACAGTTCAGCCGAGGATGCGATGCCCGGCACCAGTCGCAACGCCTGGCCGTCGACTTCAAGGGTCGCGTCGTCCCCGCGATACGCCGCCATTCGCTGGAATCCCGGAAAATTCGGCCGAAGATACAGGAATTCCTCCTCGGTCCAGTCGTGTGGCTGCCAAAGCACGCCGACTTGTTCTTCGTGGGCGATCGGCAGCGGCGCGATCAGCAACTCACGCACGATGCTGAAAACGGCGGCGGTCCCCCCGGCGCCGAGGGCCAGGGTAAAAATTGCCAGCAGCGCATACGTCGGGCGGCTCGTGAGTCGCCGCGCCGAGTAACGCAGGTCCATGATCCAGCTTTCACACATCGGTCCCCCAGGTTTCATGCGATTGGCGCGCGGCTCGAATCCCGTCCATCCACGCCACCAGCTCCGGCGAAGCAGGGCAGGGATGGACGCCACCAGCTGCCGCCAGAGCCACAGTCGGGCCGCGGTCCGCCCGTCGCGCGTTCCGCGTTGGCCATACTCCGCCGCCAGATCGCCAAGCACCTCGGAGCGCTCAGCGTGCGGCAGCAGCAGGCGAAAGATTGCGGCCGTGAGCCACGGCAGCCGTGTCTGTCGGGAAGGCCGCTCGGTGGTCATGTCGTGGTGGCGTTGCCGTTCTACAAAGTCGAAACCCATTCGACAATGTCGAATCGCTTGAGGGTTTGACGAGGGCACGTGGCGGATAGTTGCAGCGGGGCGACGTCCGTGGCCTCGGCGCCATCCCGATCCGCAGCAGACCGGTCTCTCGCCGCCCGGCGCGTCGGCGCGCGGTCGATTAAGCTTTCCTCATGACGCCCCGCATTTGGCTCGGCACTATGGCTGTCCTCGCAGCCCTCGTGGCCCATCCTGCCTGCACCGGCCCCCGCGCCCGTCCAGACGGCGCGCCCAAGGCGGCCGCGAGCCCCGGCCAGCGGTCCGCGCCCGCACTGGACCACATCGCGCCGCCCCGCGATATGACCGGAACCGCCCCTAAATACTTCGAGTGGACGCCGGTCGAGGGGGCCGACCACTATGCCATCGGCGTCTGGAACGACATCGACTCGGTGGTCTGGCGCAACGACGATGTGCGTACGAACTCGGTCGATTGGCCCAAGGAACTGACGCTGGATTTCGGCACCTATTTCTGGGCGGTGACGGCCTTACGCGGAGACGTTCCGATCGTCCATTCCGGCAGGTCGGTCTTCATGATTCTGCGTTGAATTCGGGGCGAGGCATGCAGCTCGCCTGATGTGGGCACACCCGCCACTCAGGTCTGTCCCACGACGACCGCAAATAATCCGCGGCGCCAGGCGACATCAACGGTGAATCCCGCCGACCGCAGCAGATGAAGCTCGACGTCCAGTGACATGTAGAAGTCTTCTTCGGCCCACGCGCGCAGCAAGGCGACCGCTTTCGCGCGGCCATACGTCACGGCGAGATGGTCACGCCACGCGCGCCGGCCCTCAGCAGCACACCGCCCCAGGGCGGATGGCTGACAGTCGACGGTGACGAGCACTCCGTGCGGGTCCAGCGCCTTTCGGGCACGGACATACAAGTTGCGCTTCGCGCGGCGCGAGGCAATGTGATGCAACGCAAAAGATGCGGCGATTGCATTGCACGGGGGAAGCGGCGCGGTGAGAAAATTGTCGTGGACCAATGAGGCGCGCGGCGGCAACCGGCGCGACGCCAACGCGAGCATGCCAGGGTCCTGGTCGATGCCGACAACGCGCACGCCGGGCGCGCGCAGGACCACCGCGGCAGCGAGGGCCCCCGTTCCCGTGCCAAGATCGATCATCGTTCGCGGCCGGGTCGCACCGATCACAGTCGCCGCGACGTGCAGCATTTCTTCGTAGTCGGGTATGAACGTTCGGATGCGCGCGTCGTATTCGTCGAGCGCAATGGCGAGATGGGAGGCGACGGACACGGCCGCTACGCTATCACCGTCACCGGACGTTCCCTAGTCACGGCAGCGTGCGCACGACGCGCCGGGCGGCAAAGACGGACTATACTTTCGGGCGGTCCGTCATTGCAGGACAACGTTCCCCTGTCGCTCGCTAACGATTCGCCGACTACCAGCGGCCTGTCGTCCTACGCACACGCGCTCGGCGACGGGTTGCAGAGCGCGCATTACGACCTCGCCAGGCGGTGGCTCGACCGTCTTGTGGCGCTTCTTCCTGTCGATCCGCAGTCGATTTTCACAACGCAATTGCTACTGGACCACATTCCTGGGCTAATCCAAGAAATCGGCAGGTATGTGGCCACTCCGGCCGAGGAGGATATCGCCGCCAAGGCCGTCGTCCTCGACAAAGCGCGGGAACTCGGACAATTGCGCCATCAGCAGCAGGCGTCGCTTCATCAGGTGCTACGAGAATACGATCTGCTGGGAGAAATCCTCGAGCAGTTCGTCATCGAACAGACACGGTCCTTTCCGGGCGGAGTGGCCGCCGTCGAAAGCCTGGACGTGAGCCGTCGCGTCAACCGCGCCGTGCGCGTGCTCATGCAGGTGACCGCCCGCACTTTTATCGCGGCATACACCGAAACCATCACCGAGCAAGCCACGCGACTCGACCGGTTCAATCGTGCCGTCAGCCACGAACTGCGCAACGTGATGGGCACCGTGCACTTCGGCGCGCAGCTGCTTCAGGATGCGCGCGTCGCGGCCGATGTCACGCGCCGGGACGAGATCATCGCCAGCATCGGCAGGAACTCTTCTCGCGCCATCAAGATCATCAGGAGCTTCGAGCGGCTGCCGCGCTCCGGCATCATGTCGGATTCCCCGAGCGAGCAACTCGTGGAGGTCAGGGAGCTGGTCGAGGAAGTGTTCCGGCAGCTCCGCGAGATGGCCGAGGCTCGTGGCGTCGAGCTGCGCACCACCACAGGGTTTCCGACGTTGTATCTGGACTCTGGCGCCCTCGAACTGGTCCTGATCAATCTCGCGTCAAACGCCATCAAGTATGCCGATCCGCACAAGACGTCGCGGTTTGTCGCGGTCGCCGGCCGCGACCACGCCGCGCACTTCGAATTGCGAGTCGATGACAACGGCCTCGGTATTCCTGCGCACGCCGCGAACAACGTGTTCGAGCGGTTCACCCGGGCTCATGCCGACATGGATTCCCAATTAGGCGTCGACGGCACCGGTCTCGGACTCAGCATTGTCGAGGAGTGCGTGAAGTCGCTCGGCGGCACGATCTCGCTCGAATCGCAAGAGCACGTCGGAACCACGTTCACGATCCTCGTGCCGAAAAAGCTTCCCCCGATCCCGACAGCCTAGCGCCCGCCTTACCAGACGCTGGTCGACGAACAGGCACGCATCAGGAGGATCAAGAGCGCCGACCCGATCAGCGTCACGATAATCGAGCCGCCGCAGCCCAGCCGATTCGAAAAGAAGAAAAACACGTCCTGACCTTATCGCGCCGACGGGGCGCCATAGCGAAGAGTGACCACGCTCGATGCAGACGGCAGTACGCTGATGATCAGCAGGCGATCGAACTCTCTCTCCGACATCCCGGCGGTGCGCCCGCCGAGCTTCTCGACGATGGCGGGGACGGTGTTGCTGTGATGCACCACGAGTACGGTTCCGCCTGCAGAACTTCCGATCTTGTCGAGCACAGCATCCAGTTCATCGGCCGGCAATACGTCGGGTGTGATGTGCGTGTGTTGCGCAATCGGATCCGCGGTCTCCCGGGTGCGAGCGTACTGCGACGTGATAATGGCCGTCAGCGGCGTGTCGCGCAGCATCTGCGCCAGGGCTTGCGCCCGCTCGCGGCCCTGGGCGCTCAATGGCGAATCGCTGTCGGCGCTGGCGCGCTCCGCGTGGCGGACGAGAATCACAGTCCTGACGCGGGCGACGGGACTCTGCGCCAGGGCAGGCCCGGCAATCAGGAATGCCAGAACGGCGAGTCGAAGGCGCTTCATCGCCGGCAAGTGTAACGCGCCGTTACTGCAACGGGCAGCGGTCCGCCAGCAGTCGCACTGCGGTCATGTCCATGGCGGAGACACTCGGCGCCGTCGCGGGCGAGTTCATGCGTGTGGGATCGCCGCCGGGCGCGCCGATCACGACGCGGGCACCGCGCCCGATCTTCATGCCGATGCCTTGGTCATCCAGTGCGGATTTGCGGACAATGCCGACAATTTCTACGAATTGTCCGTTGTATTTCTTGACCAGATCGATCACCTCGCGTTCGCCGGTGACGCGGAAGCTTCGACCAGTAATGTCCGGCCCTTTGCGCGTGCCTTCGTCGTCAGGTTGCGCCGTCGCCGTGAACACACGGCCTTTGAGACACCCGCGTGCTTCAATCTCAAGGGAGTCCTTGGGGACGCTTCTCGTCTCTTGCCAGGGGACCCCAACCAGCGCGAGCAGCAGGGCAAGGGTGATCATGCATCGACTCTACTCGAATCAGCCTACCGGCTTGCTGTTGGCCCAGTC
>JACCSI010000716.1 GCA_013813075.1 Acidobacteriota bacterium
AAGTCGGTCTGGATGAATCCGCGGTCCGTCACCTGCACACGCGTCTTGTCGAGTCCCGCGATCCGTGCATTCGGACGCCGCCCGATCGAGACGAGCACGTAGTCGTACGACGCCTCGGCCGGAATGCCCTCGCCGTCGAACGCGACCGTCACGGCCGTGTCGGCCGCCTTGAGCGACAGGACCTTGGTCGACAGCATCACGCGCTCGAAGGCCTTCTCGACGCGCTGCGACAGATAGCGCACCAGGTCCCGATCGGCGCCGGGCAGCAGGCCGTCGGTCATCTCGACGACGGACACCCTGGTGCCGAGCGCCGCATACACGGACCCGAGCTCCAGACCGATGTAACCCCCGCCGATGACGAGCATCGAGCCCGGAATCTCCGGCAGGTCCAGGGCGCCGGTCGAATCCAGCACTCGCGGGCTGTCGATGGAGAGCGCTGGGATTTTGGTCGGCTCGGAGCCGGTCGCGAGAATGATGTAGTCAGCGTCAACGGTTTGCTTGCCGCTCGCCGCGATCACCTCGAGGCGTGTCGGACTGACAATTGATGCCCAGCCTTGCAGGTAGTTGACCTTGCGCAGCTTGGCCACCTGCCCCGTGCCGCTCGTCAGCTTTTCGACGACCCTGTTCTTATGCGCCCGCAACCGCTCGACGTCGATTCGGGGCTTGCCGAAGTCAATGCCCCACTCGGTCGCGTGCCCGGCTTCGTCGAGCACCTTTGCGACATGCAGCAGCGCCTTTGACGGGATGCATCCCCGGTAGAGGCAGACGCCGCCAGGATTGTTCTCCGGATCGATCAACGTGACCTGCATACCGAGGTCGGCGGCGTAAAAGGCCGCCGCGTACCCGCCCGGACCCGCCCCAACGACCGCAACGCGCGTAGACATCTGTCCCTTTTCTGGTTTCTCGGTATCGTCGACCGGCCTACCCGCGCAACATGACTGTGAAGGGTTGTTCGATCGCCTCGACCACCCAGCGCAGGAAGCGAATGGCATCGGCGCCGTCGATGACGCGGTGGTCATAGCTGAGCGACAGCGGCAGCATTTGCCGCGGCACGATCTGCCCATCCTTGAAGACGGCCTCAACGGCGCCACGCGAGATGCCGAGGATTGCCACCTCCGGCCAGTTGACGATCGGCGTAAACGACGTGCCCCCGATGCCGCCGAGATTTGTGATCGACATCGATCCGCCAGACATCTCATCGAGCGACAGCTTGCGCGCCTTGGCCTTGTCGGCGAGCCGCTGAATCTCGACGGCGATCTCGACGATGTTCTTTCGGTCGGCGTCGCGGACGACCGGCACCAGCAGGCCGTGCGCCGTGTCCACGGCAATGCCGACGTTGATATATTTCTTGTAGATGATGGATTCGGTGGCGGGATCGATCGACGCGTTGAACTGCGGAAATTGTTTCAACGCGGTCGCGATGATTTTGGTGACGACCGCGGTGACGGTCAGCTTGCCGCCCTGCTTTTCGACTTCGCCCGCGTACTTCGGGCGAATCTCCTCCAGCACGGTCATGTCCGCCTTGTCGAACTGCGTGACGTGTGGAATGACGGACCAGGCGTGACTCAGGTGCTCGGCGGTCTTGCGCCGCACGCCGCCCATCGGCTTGCGCTCGATCTCGCCCCACTTCGAGAAATCGGGCAATGGCGGGCTCGCCACGCCGGGGCGCGACGACGACGGCGCCATCGCGCCACCGCCGACGCTGCTTAAGATCTGGCGCGCAAAGTTCTTCACGTCATGTTCGCTGATGCGGCCACCCGAACCGGTGCCGGTCACCTGCGAAATGTCGACGCCAATCTCGCGCGCGGCACGACGCACGGAGGGAGACGCTGCTGCCGAGGCCGTGCTCGGGACGGCAGGCGCAGTCGCGGCCGCCGCCGGAGGGGCAGACGCGGACTGACGCTCGCGAATGTCGACCACGGGCGCACGTTTCTTCTGCGCCTCGTCTTCCTTCGGTTGGTCGACCGCCTCGGTCGCCCCATCGTCCTCGGCCGCTGGCTCTTCCTGCGGCGCCTCGTCCTTCGCTGCCTCTTTCTTCTGTTCCTTCGGCGGGTCGCTCTTCTGTTCCTTCGGCGCGTCGGGCTTGCCCTTTGACAGCGCAGTGTTTTTCTTGGGCGCTGCGGGCTCGTCTTCAGCAACGTCCTCCAGCACGAGGACAAGCTCCCCCGGTTTGATTTTGTCGCCGGGCTTGACTTTCACGTCTTTGACGGTGCCGGCGACATTAATCGGCACCTCGAGCGTGGCCTTGTCGGTTTCGAGCTCGAGCACGGGTTGGTCGTCGACAACTTTGTCGCCGGCCTTGACCATGACTCGCAACACGTCGCCCTGCGCGACGCCGTCACCAAGATTCGGGAGGATGAAATCGGGCACTGGCAGCTCTCACAATTAGTGTTCGGGACGAGGACACCGGTGTGTCTATGCGGCGTGGCTCACCCGGCTCAGTCTACGGCGGCCGGCCGCAGCTCGGTGCGAGGGTCGAAGCCTACGCCCTCCGGCGCAGTATGGGTGGCCGGGGCTCCCCCCGCCCTCCAGTCAACATCAACGGCTCGGCCTAGGAGATCGCGGGATCCCGCTTCTCGACGTCGATCTCGAGATCCTTAATCGCCTGCTGCACCACTTCCGGACCAATCTGCTTTTCCAACAGCAGCGCGTGCAACGTCGCCAGGGTAATGAACCGCGCGTCGACCTCGAAGAAGTCGCGCAACGCGGCGCGCGATTCGGACCGGCCGAACCCATCGGTCCCGAGCGCGTGCATACGGCGCGGCAGCCAGCGGTCGATGGCGTCGGGCAACACCTTGAGATAGTCGCTCGCGGCCACGAAGACGCCCGGGCTCTTCGTCGTCATCTGCGTCACGTAGGGCAGCCGAGGCTTATCGGCCGGATGCAGCCGGTTCCATCGCTCGCAGGCGTGCCCATCGCGATACAAGTTCAAATAACTCGTCACGCTCCACACGTCGGCGCCGACACCGTACTTCTCCTCGAGAAGTTGCTGAGCCTTCAACGCCTCAATCAAGATCGTGCCGCTGCCAAACAGCTGCGCCCGCAGCTTTGATTGCGGCTTTGACGTCGGCTTCGCGATGTACATCCCCTTGAGGATGCCTTCGCGCGCACCCTCGGGCATGGGGGGATGCTCGTACTGCTCGTTCATCAGCGTCAGGTAATAGAAGATGTTCTCCTGCTCGGCGTACATCCGCTTGATGCCGTCTTCGATGATGACCGCGAGCTCGTAGGCGAATGCCGGGTCGTAGGCCTGGCAGGTGGGCACCGGCATGGCAAGAATGTGGCTGTTGCCGTCCTGATGCTGCAACCCTTCGCCGTTGAGCGTGGTGCGACCGGCGGTGCCCCCGAGCACGAAGCCACGCATGCGCATGTCCGCGCCCGCCCAGATCAGGTCGCCAACGCGCTGAAACCCGAACATCGAATAGAAGATGAAGAACGGAATCGTGTTGATGCCGTGGGACGCATACGCCGTCCCCGCGGCGATGAATGACGACATCGCGCCGGCTTCGTTGATACCTTCCTCGAGGATCTGCCCGTCCTGTGCTTCCTTGTAGTACAGCAGCGTGTCCATGTCGACCGGCTCGTAGAGCTGACCGCTATGGGCGTAAATACCAACCTGACGGAACAGCGACTCCATGCCGAACGTGCGCGCTTCGTCCGGCACAATCGGCACCACCAGCTTGCCGATGTGCTCGTCTCGCAACAGCTTGCTCAGCATCCGCACGAACACCATCGTGGTGCTCGCCTTGCGTGCTTCGGTGCCCTTGTGGAATTCGGAGAACACCTCAGCCAGCTGAGGACGCATCGGCTCGGTGCGCACTTGCCGCTTCGGGACTCCGCCGCCGAGCGCCTGGCGGCGGTCTAGCATGTAATTCAACTCGATGCTGTTCTGCGGCGGACGATAGAAGGGTGCTTTGGCCACCTCCTCATCCGAAATCGGAATGCCGAAGCGCGTACGGAATGCCTTTACTTCGTCGTCGTTCAGCTTTTTCTGCTGGTGAGTGACGTTCTTCCCCTCACCCGATTCGCCGACGCCGTAACCTTTGATCGTGCGCGCGAGCACAACGGTCGGCACACCCTTGGTTTCCGTGGCGCGCTTGTAGGCGTTGTAGACCTTCGACGGGTCATGCCCGCCGAGGGTAAGCTTCTTCAACTGCTCGTCCGAGAGGTGCTTCACCATCTCCAGCAGGCGCGGGTCGGCGCCCCAGAAATGTTTGCGCACATACGTCCCGGACTCGACCGCGTACTTCTGGTATTCGCCATCAACGATCTCGCCCATGCGCTTGATGAGCAGGCCCTCGTGGTCCTTTTCGAGCAGGTCATCCCACTCCGAGCCCCACAGCGCTTTGATCACGTTCCAGCCGGCGCCCCGGAAGATGGCCTCAAGTTCCTGGATGATCTGCCCGTTGCCGCGGACCGGCCCGTCGAGGCGCTGGAGGTTGCAGTTGATGACGAAGATCAGGTTGTCGAGCCGCTCACGCGACGCGAGTGTGATGGCACCGAGCGCCTCGGGTTCGTCAGTCTCACCGTCGCCAAGGAACGCCCACACCTTGGCGTCAGTGGCGGGCTTCAACCCGCGATCTTCGAGATAGCGATTAAACCGCGCCTGATAGATCGCCATGATGGGACCGAGGCCCATCGACACCGTCGGAAACTCCCAGAAGTCGGGCATCAGCCACGGATGCGGATACGACGACAGACCGCCGCCCGGCTTCAGCTCGCGACGGAAGTTCTCCAGTTGTTCGACCGAGATGCGGCCTTCGAGGAACGCCCGCGCATAAATGCCCGGCGAGCCGTGGCCCTGAAAAAAGATGATGTCGCCTTCGGCACCGTTCTCACGGCCGCGAAAGAAGTGGTTGTATCCGACTTCGTACAGCGTCGCCGACGACGCAAAAGTGGAAATGTGGCCGCCAATGCCATCTTCGACGCGATTGGCCCGGACGACCATGGCCATGGCATTCCAGCGCACCAGGCTCTTGATTCGGCGCTCGATCTCGCGGCTGCCGGGGTATGGGACTTCTTCTGAGGTATGAATCGTGTTGATGTAGGGCGTGTTCGCGGTAAACGGCAGCTTGATACCGCTCTTCGTCGCGTGAACGCCAAGTTCTCGAAGGAGACGGCCGACGCGTGCGGGCCCGCCGTGCTGCAGCACATAGTCGAGCGACTCGAGCCATTCGCGGGTCTCGAGCGCTTCCAGTTCGCGGGCGTCGGTTGGAGCTGAATTCCTCATGGTCGGGATGGACCTTTCCTCTCGCGTGAGCGCAACCTTGCTATTGTACTTGCTTCCAATTTCGCCATGACACAGTCGAGTCAACTTGCCGCTCTGAGGCTCGTCACGACGGCGATCATCTCGTGTCGCCGCTGTCCGCGCCTGCGCACCCATTGCCTGCAAATCGCGCAGGACAAACGCGCGGCCTTTCGAGACGATGACTATTGGGGCAAACCGGTGCCCGGGTTCGGCGATCCGCGGGCACGGGTGTTGATTCTCGGGCTCGCGCCAGCGGCGCATGGCGCCAACCGGACCGGGCGCCTCTTCACCGGCGACGGTGTTGGCGGGTCTGGCGACTTCCTGATGGCGGCCCTCCACCGCGCCGGTTTTGCCAACATCGGCACGTCGCAGCATCCAGCGGATGGGCTGAGGCTTCGCGATGCGTACATCGTCGCGACGGTGCGATGTGCGCCGCCGGACAACAAGCCACTGCCGGATGAGATAGCGGCGTGCGCCGGTCATCTCGCCGCCGAGATTGCGGCACTGACTCGCGTGCAGGTCGTCGTCGCCCTCGGCAAGATCGCGTGGGACGCCTGGTTTCAGTATCTGGCGCGTCGCGGTGAGATCATCAGGCCGCGCCCAACGTTCGCCCACGGCGCCGCCTTCGAGCGGAGCGGCTTGCCGACGGTCGTCGGCTCTTTTCACCCCTCGCGGCAAAACACCAACACGGGACGGGTGACGGCCGCCATGTACGACGACGTGTATCGGGCGGTCAAGGCGCGCCTTCGCCGGTAGGACCAAGCACCCAGCGCAGTTTGGCGGCGTCGAGATTGCCCCCGCTCATCACGCACACGACGCGCTGGCCGGCTAAATCCGCGCGGCGCTTCATCGCCGCGGCAAGCGATGCCGCGCCGGCACCCTCCGCGAGATTGTGGGTCGCGCGTAGCGCGAGGCGCACACCACCGGCGAGTTCCTGCTCGCTCAGCACCACCAGATCGTCGAGCTCGCGCTGGAGGATGCCGAACGTCAGGTCGAACGTGATCCGCGTGGCCATCCCCTCGGCAAACGTCGCCGCGCGTTCGCCGACGACACGGGTGCCGGTGCGAAAGGATCGCGCGAACGCATCGGCTTGTTCGGCCTGGACAGCGACCACGCGCGTGGCGGCGCCAAGGGCGCTGCGGACGATGCAGATACCACACGCGCCGCTCCCTCCGCCAACCGCGACAACGATGACGTCGGCGTCCGGGAGGTCCTCGAAAATTTCCAGCGCATAGGTCGCCACCCCGGCGAGCAGCAGCGGCTCGTTGGCGGAATGCACATACCGTGCGCCCGTCAGGCGTCCCGCTTCTTCGCACCGTTCGCGGGCGTCGTCGAAATCGCGCCCGCCTTCGTCGACCGTGGCGCCCAAGGCGCGCATCGCGGCGTTCTTCTCGGGATTGTTGCCTTCGGGTACAAACACGGTGCAGCCGATGCCTTCAAGCTGCGACGCCATCGCGATTGACTGCCCGTGATTGCCAGTGCTTGCCGTGACCACCCCGCGCCGGCGATCCTCGGCCGACAGCGAGCGCACCAGATTGAGTCCGCCGCGCACCTTGAAGGCGCCGGTCGGATTGTGATTCTCGTGCTTCACCCAGAGGTCGAGGCCGGTTTCCTTCGCCAGGAGCGGGTGACGCAGCAACGGCGTCGGTTTGATAATGTCACTGATGCGCGCGCGCGCCTCGTAGACGTCGGCCAGAGTAGGTTGCGTCATCGCTGCATGAACTCGTCGCGGGTCGCCACCGCAAT